>NZ_PSTM01000020.1:0-60986 GCF_002930875.1 Rathayibacter sp. AY1A5
TTGACCTCGGCCATGTCCAGGCCGAGCATCCGGGCGAGCTCGCGGGAGTAGCCGGGCCGCAGCGCCGGGTCGCGGATCTCGGCGACGACCGGGGCGGCGGGTACGGTGAGGGCGTGGGAGCGGAGCGGACACGGCAGCGGATCCTCGAGGCGGCGACGGAGGAGTTCGCGGCGCACGGGCTGGCGGGAGCGCGGGTCGACCGCATCGCGGCACGGTCGGGGATGAGCAAGCCGATGCTGTACTCGCACCGGCCGACGGCGCGCGAGGCCGTCGCCGCTGTCGTCCGCGTCAGTGCGGAGGGGTACTCCGCGCCCGGCACTCCTGCCGGCTGCTTCGTGCTGAGCGAGCCGCGGCTCGAGGCCCGTCGCCGTGAGATGGAGGCGCTCGTCGCCGCACGAGTCGAGCGCGGGATCGAGGAGGGCGACGTGCCGCCGGAGACGGACGCCGGATCCGTCGCCGCCTTCGTCGTCGCCGTGCTCAGCGGGATGTCGACGCAGGCCCGCGACGGAGCACCGGCGGACCGCATCGCGGTCATCGGCGAGCTCGCACTCGGCGCGCTGCCGGCGGCCACGGGCGTGCGAGCCGCAGGGCGCACGCCGGGAGCTCCCGGATGAGGCCGCGTCGGCCCCGTCTCGGCCTCCTCGCCCTGGTCGTCGCGGGGCTGCTGCTGATCCAGCCCGCCGCGGCCTCGGCGGCACCGCTGCTCCCTCCCGCGAACGGCGTCCTCGACTACCAGCTGGGAGGCGCCTACGCTCCGGCGTCGAGCGTCACCATCGTCGACCGCGACCGCACGGACGCGCCCGCCGCCGGCCGCTACAGCATCTGCTACGTGAACGCCTTCCAGACCCAGCCCGGCGAGAGCGCCGCCTTCGCGAAGCGGCACCCCGAGCTCCTGGTGAGGCGAGCGGACGGGAAGCCCCTCGCCGATCCGGGCTGGCCGGACGAGTACCTCTTCGACGTCTCGACCTCCGCGAAGCGGACCGCTCTGCTCGCGATCGTCGGCGCCTGGATCGACGGCTGCGCCGAGGACGGCTTCGACGCCGTCGAGGCCGACAATCTGGACAGCTACACCCGCTCGGGCGGGAGGCTGACCAAGTCGCAGGCGCTGGCGTTCGCCACCCTCCTGACGGCGCGCGCTCACCGCTCCGGCCTGGCGATCGGCCAGAAGAACGGAGCCGATCTCGCCGCTGCCGGGAAGAGGACGGTCGGCTTCGACTTCGCCGTCGTCGAGGAGTGCCAGGTCTACGACGAGTGCGCGGCGTACACGGACGTCTACGGGCGCCAGGTCTACGAGATCGAGTACACCGACAACGGCCGGTCCGCCTACTCCGAGGCCTGCGCCGCGCAGGGCCGGAGCATCTCGGTCACCCTCCGCGACCGCGACGTCGTCCCCCGTGGCGCAGCGGGCTACGTGAACCGGCACTGCTGACGCCGGGCGGACGCTACCGCAGGGCTCCCAGCACGACGGCCGCGGCTCGGGCGACCAGCGCGTCGTCTTAGTTCGCCTCGGGGTCGTTGCGCGTCGAGAGGATCGACAGCACGACCGCGTCCCGCCCGGGAGGCGTCACCACGGCGACGTCGTTGCGGATCCCGCCGGCGCCCCCGGACTTGTCCGCGACGCTCCAGCCGGCCGGAGCGCCCGCCCGGACGAGAGTGTCGCCGGTCGCGTTGCCGCTCATCCAGTCGAGCAGGAGCGCCCGGTCCTCCGCGGACAGCACGTCACCTGTGGCGACCGCGGCGAGGTCCGCCGTGAACGCGGCCGGGGTGGTGGTGTCCTCGGTGCTGCCGGGCTCGATCGTGTTCAGCGCGGGCTCCTCGTTCACCACCTCGGTGGTGGTGTCGCCGAGAGCCTCGAGTCCACGGTCGAGGGCGGAGGGTCCGCCGAGGCGCCGGAGCACGAGATTCAGCGCTGTGTTGTCGCTCCGGCGGACGGCCGCCTCGGCGAGCTGCGATAGCGGCAGGCCGGTGGCGGTGGTCTCCTCCGTGACGGGGGAGTAGCCCGCCGCCTCGACGTCGGCGACGGTCCAGGTGACCACCTCGTCCCGCTCGGCGGCGGGGACGGTGCGCAGGAACTCCGCCGCGGCGAGGACTTTGAGGCTCGAGGCGAAGCCGAAGCGCTCGTCGGCCCGGTGATCGACCCGGCGACCCGAGCCGGTGTCGACGGCACTGACGCCGATCCGGGCGTCGAACTCGTTCTCGAGCGCGGCCAGCTCGGCGGAGACGTCGATCGGAGGAGGGGTGGCGGAGGATGTCGACGACGGCACCGAGGCGGACGACGGCGGCGCGACCGGGGTGTCCGCCGTGGTGGTGCACCCTGCGAGGGCCAGGAGGAGGGCGGAACCCGCGAGTGCGCGGAGGGTCCGCGACGACCCTCTCGAACGGTTCACAGCGCGGAGTAGACGACGAAGAAGGCGACGGCGGCCGCCGCGGTGACGCCGAGCGCCGCGAGCGAGACGAGTGCGCGCGGCCTCCTCCGCACGACGGCCAGGACGAGGAAGCCCGCGCCCAGGACGATCTGGAGCCACCAGTACACCGGACTCGTGGTGTCGGCGACCGCGCCCAGCGCCCAGACGCCCTCGCCGATCAGCACGCCCGAGAGCGGCGCAACAGCCAGGACGCGCCACGTCCTCGAGCCGTGGAGGGTGAGTGCGGCGGCGGCGCCCAGGATCGGCCCGGCGGGGACGGCGAGCAGCCAGAAGACGTCCGTGAAGGGAGGCGAGTAGCCGAAGCCGCGCGCCGCGGTCACCAGGTCGTAGCCCTCGAGAAGCGCCCAGAAGCTCAGCAGGCCGAGCGCCGCCCCCGCTGCCGGTCGGACGCCGCCGAGGCGCACGAGCGCGAACACGAGCATGGACCAGCCCCCGGAGGAGTTGGCGAACGAGCTCACCGACGGCGGGAGGGAGCCCTGGAGCAGGCTGGTGAGCCCGCCCAGGACGAGACCGCCGAGCAGGGCGACGAGCAGAGCACGCAGGAGAGGCGGGCGGGAGGCGGCAGGGGGCATGGGTCGATTCTCGGAGACGGCGGGCCGGTGCGGATCAGGGATGACCCTGATCTCGGGGTGCGGGTGGATCACAGGTCTCGGGGTGATCCGCGCCGCCCTGGTGCAGTTCTCCCCACCCCGGCTCGGCGGCCCCGGCGGCCGATACGATGGACCCCATGCCTCGGATCCGACAGTCAGATGTCGAGGAGGTCAAGGCGCGGGTGAACATCGGCGACGTGATCGGCGAGTACGTCACGCTGAAGTCGGCCGGCATCGGCTCGCTGAAGGGCCTCTGCCCCTTCCACGACGAGCGCAGCCCCAGCTTCCACGTCCGCCCGCAGGCCGGCTTCTACCACTGCTTCGGCTGCCAGGAGTCGGGCGACGTCTACAGCTTCGTCATGAAGATGGACCACAGCTCGTTCAGCGAGACCGTCGAGCGCCTCGCCGGGCGGATCGGCTTCCCGCTGCAGTACGAGGACGGCGACGGCCGCGCGCCCGAGACCGGCGGGCGAGCGCGCCTCCTCGCCGCGAACGACGCCGCGGAGGAGTACTTCCGCGAGCAGCTCGCGACCCCGGGCGCCGACGTCGGCCGGCGCTTCCTCGGCGAGCGGGGCTTCGACCGCGCCGCCGCCGACCGCTTCGGCGTCGGCTTCGCACCCGACGGCTGGGACGGGCTCACCACCGCGCTCAAGCGCCGCGGCTTCTCGGAGGAGGAGCTGACCACGGCCGGCCTGGTCAGCAGCAACAACCGCGGCGGCGTCTACGACCGCTTCCGCGGCCGCCTCGTCTGGCCGATCCGCGACGTGACCGGCCAGACCGTCGGCTTCGGCGCCCGCCGCCTCCTCGAGGAGGACAAGGGCCCCAAGTACCTCAACACCCCCGAGACGCCCGTCTACCACAAGTCCCAGGTGCTCTACGGGCTCGACCTCGCCAAGCGGGACATCTCCCGCGGGCACCGGGTGGTCGTCGTCGAGGGCTACACGGACGTCATGGCCTGCCACCTCGCCGGCGTCACCACCGCGGTCGCCACCTGCGGCACCTCCTTCGGCGTCGACCACATCAAGGTGCTGCGCCGGGTGCTGGGCGACGACAGCGGCGTCGGCGAGGTCGTCTTCACCTTCGACCCCGACGCGGCGGGCCAGAAGGCGGCGATGCGCGCGTTCCAGGAGGAGCACCGCTTCGCCGCGCAGACCTTCGTCGCCGTCGCGCCCGAGGGCCTGGACCCCTGCGACCTCCGCCTGAACCGCGGAGACGACGCCGTCCGCCGCCTCATCGACGACAAGAAGCCGATGTTCGAGTTCGTGATCCGGCAGCTGCTGGACCGCTACGACCTCGAGACGGTCGAGGGCCGGATCGCGGCCCTGCGCGCGGCCGCCCCGGTCGTCGCCGAGATCCGCGACCCGGCGCTGCGGCCCGGCTACTCCCGCGAGCTCGCCCGGATGCTCGGCCTGGACATGGCCGAGGTCAACTCCGCCGTGCGCTCCGCCGGATCCCGGCCCCGCTCCTCCGGACCCGAGGGCCGCGACCAGCAGGGCGGGCGGGGCGGCGGCGAATCGTCCGCGGCCGAGGCGCCCCTCGGCGCGCGCATCGCCGACCTCCCCGTCGACGTCGTCACGCGCATCGAGCGCGAGGCGCTGATGGCGATGCTCCAGCTTCCGCAGGCGATGGGTCCGGAGCTCCTGGCCCGGGCGGCGCACGCGGCGGTCACCAACGAGACCCTCCGCGTGGTCCGCGACGCCGTGGTCGCGAACCTCGAGCGGGCGGAGGACCGCGACTGGGTCGAGCACGTCGCCGACGACGTCCCCGGCCCCTTCGCCTCGCTGGTGCGCCAGCTCGCGGTGGCGCCGATCCCGGCCGCCGACGAGGAGGGGCTCGCCCGCTACTCCCGCGACGTGGCGATCTCGCTCATCGAGCGCGACCTGCTCCGCGAGATCGCCGAGCTGCGCGGGGCGCTCCAGCGCGCGTCCGCCGATCCGGTGATGGCGCGCGCGGTGCAGGTGCGCCTGGTCGAGCTCGAGCGCGAGAAGCGGGCGCTGCGCACGGAGTGAGCGTGTTGCGGTCGTGTGAAGAAATCGGCCGCACGCCCGTGCCGGTTCGGAGAGCGCTTCCAACTGTGTTACCTATGAGGAACAGCAATGCGGGCGTCCAGTGTCGTGACGCCACAGCCCACAGGAGATCTGTGCGCCGAGAGTCCGCGCGCCCGGAGCGCGCCCGCATCCCATCCTTGACAGGAAGAGGCAGACGGAGATGAATTCCGCATCCACTCGCGGCACCCGTGCACTGGCCGCCGCCGCAGGCTTCGCCGCGGTCGCGCTCGTGCTGACGGGCTGCGCCGCCGGCGGGAACGACTCGTCCGGCGGCAGCGCCGGAGGGGCCCTGACCATCGGCACCACCGACAAGATCACGACGCTCGACCCCGCGGGCTCCTACGACAACGGCTCGTTCGCCGTGATGAACCAGGTGTTCCCGTTCCTGATGAACACCCCCTACGGCAGCCCGGACGTCGAGCCCGACATCGCCGAGTCGGCGGAGTTCACCGCTCCCACGGAGTACACCGTGAAGCTGAAGGAGGGACTGAAGTGGGCCAACGGCCACGACCTCACCTCCTCCGACGTGAAGTTCTCCTTCGACCGCCAGGTCGGCATCGCGGCCGAGAACGGCCCGTCCTCGCTCCTGGCGAACCTCGACAGCGTCGCGGCTCCGGACGACACGACCGTGGTCTTCACGCTGAAGTCCGAGAACGACCAGACCTTCCCGCAGATCCTCTCGAGCCCCGCCGGCCCGATCGTGGACGAGGAGGTCTTCTCGGCCGACGAGCTGACCGCGGACGCCGACATCGTCTCGGGCGACGCCTTCGCCGGCCAGTACACGATCGCGAACTACGACGTGAACAACCTCATCCAGTACAAGGCCTACCCGGACTACCAGGGCGTGCTCGGCGAGGCGAAGACGGACACCGTCAACGTCAAGTACTACGCGGACTCGTCCAACCTCAAGCTGGACATCCAGGAGGGGAACATCGACGTCGCGTTCCGCAGCCTCTCGGCGACGGACATCGACGACCTCCGCGGCAACGACACGGTCAAGGTCGTGGACGGCCCCGGCGGCGAGATCCGCTACATCGTCTTCAACTTCGACACCCAGCCCTTCGGCGCGACGACCGGCGAGGCCGACAGCGCCAAGGCCCTCGCCGTGCGCCAGGCCGTCGCCGACCTGATCGACCGCGACGAGATCGCCGACCAGGTCTACAAGGGCACCTACACCCCCCTCTACTCCTACGTCCCCGCCGGCCTGACCGGCGCGGTCGAGCCGCTCAAGTCGCTCTACGGCGACGGCAACGGCGCGCCCGACGCGGACAAGGCGAAGGCGACCCTCGAGGCCGCCGGCGTCACCGCTCCGGTCACCCTGAACCTGCAGTACTCGAACGACCACTACGGTCCGTCCTCGGGCGACGAGTACGCGCTGATCAAGGACCAGCTGGAGTCGACCGGCCTCTTCACCGTGAACCTGCAGACCACGGAGTGGGTGCAGTACTCGAAGGACCGCTCGAGCGACGTCTACCCGGCGTACCAGCTCGGCTGGTTCCCCGACTACTCCGACGCCGACAACTACCTCTCGCCGTTCTTCATCAAGGAGAACTTCCTCGCGAACCACTTCGACGACGCCGAGGTGCAGAGCCTGATCGCACAGCAGGTCTCGACCACCGACGCCGACGCGCGCACCGCGCTGATCGAGCAGATCCAGGAGAAGGTCGCGGCGCAGCTCTCGACCGTCCCCTACCTGCAGGGCTCGCAGGTCGCGGTCGTCGGCAGCACCGTGAGCGGAGCCGAGGACACCCTCGACGCCTCGTTCAAGTTCCGCTACGCGGCACTCAGCAAGGGCTGATCCACCCCCCTCGCGGCCGGCGCCTCCCCGACAGGAGGCGCCGGCCGTTCTCCACGAAAGGCATCACGTGACGACAGCCACGACGGCTGCGGCGACGGCGCCCACCCGGCGACCGCGCGGCTCCGGGGGCGGACTCGGGCGCTACCTGCTCGTCCGCTTCCTGCTCATCATCCCCACCGTCTTCATCCTCGTGACGCTGGTGTTCCTCCTCATGCGCAGCACGGGCGACCCGATCACGGCGGCCCTCGGCGGCCGCCTGACCGCGGACCAGCTCGCCGAGCGTGTGGCCGCCGCCGGCTACGACCGGCCGCTGATCGTGCAGTACCTCGAGTACCTCGGCAAGCTGCTCACCGGCGACTTCGGCACCACCCTGAGCGACAACCGCCCCGTCACCGAGGTGCTCCTCACCTACGGCGCCGCGACGGTCGAGCTCGCCTTCTACGCCCTGATCGTGGCGTTCCTGGTCGGCATCCCGCTCGGGATGCTCGCCGCCTACCACCGCGACCGCACGCCCGACGCGGTGCTGCGCATCTTCGCGATCCTCTGCTACGCGACCCCGGTGTTCTTCGCGGGCCTGCTGCTGAAGCTGGTGTTCTCCGTCTGGCTGAAGTGGTTCCCCGTCGCCGGGCGCGCCTCGACGAGCACCGAGCTCTCGCTCCAGTTCCTCGAGAACAAGACCGGCATCTACCTGATCGACGCGATCCAGACCGGCGACCCGGCCGCGATCTCGGACGTGCTCTCGCACGCGGTGCTCCCCGCCGTCGCGCTGGGCCTGCTCACCGCGGGCATCTTCCTGCGCCTGGTGCGCACCAACGTGATCGGCACGCTCGGCACCGATTACGTGGACGCGGCGCGCTCGCGCGGCGTCAGCGAGTTCCGGCTCGTCCGCACCCACGCCTACCGGCCGGCGCTCATCCCGATCATCACCGTGATCGGCCTGCAGATCGCCCTGCTGCTCGGCGGCGCCGTCCTCACCGAGACCACCTTCGAGTGGAAGGGCCTCGGCTTCCAGCTCGCCGAGTACCTCCAGGCCCGCGACTTCGTGGCCGTGCAGGGCATCGTCGCCCTGCTCGCCGTCATCGTGGCGCTGACCAACTTCATCGTCGACGTCATCGCGGCGCTCATCGACCCGCGAGTGAGGTACTGAGCATGAGCACCACCTCCCCGGCGCGTCCGCGCCGCCGCCTCGTCGACCGCCTGCCGGTCGTCCACCAGCTCCGGCAGAGCGTCGGCCTCCAGCGGGGGATGCTCGTCACCGGCCTGATCATCACCGGCGCGTTCCTGCTGGTGGCCCTGTTCGCGCCCCTGATCGCGCCCTACGGCTACTCGCAGCTGCGCTCGGGCGGCGAGTCGTTCGGCGCGCAGGAGCCGCCGAGCGCGGAGCACCTGCTCGGCACCACCGTCGGCGGCTACGACGTCCTCTCGCGAGTGATCTGGGGAGCGCAGACCGCGTTCCTCGTGATCGTCGTCGCCGTGGTCCTGTCGATCTTCCTCGGCGTCTTCCTCGGCCTCGTCTCCGGCTACCTCGGCGGCTGGCTCGACCGCGTGCTCGTCGTGATCTGCGACGCGATCTACGCGTTCCCGACCCTGCTGCTGGCGATCGTGATGTCGATCGTCATCTCCGGCGGGCAGTCGAACCTCTGGGCCGGCATCTTCGCCGCGGCGGTCTCGATCACCGTGGTCTACATCCCGCAGTACTTCCGCGTGATCCGGGCCGAGACAGTGCGGATCAAGGGTGACGCCTTCGTCGAGTCGGCGAAGGTCATCGGAGCGTCGACGCCGCGGATCATGTTCCGCCACGTCCTGCGGAACGCGACGCGCACGCTGCCGCTGATCTTCACGCTGAACTCCTCCGAGGCGATCCTGACCCTCGCGGGCCTGGGCTTCCTCGGCTTCGGCATCGAGCCGACGTCGGCCGCGGAGTGGGGCTACGACCTCAACAAGGCGCTGTCGGACGTCACGAGCGGCATCTGGTGGACCTCGATCTTCCCGGGCTTGGCGATCGTGCTCGTGGTGCTGGGCATCACCCTCGTGGGCGAGAGCCTGAACGACCTCGCCGATCCGCGCCTGCGCGGTCGGCGCGCGGTGGCCGCCGGTGCCGGCGACGTCGCCGCGACGTCCGTCGTGCCGGGCGGCGTCCTCGCCGCCGACGGCCTGGAGACGCCGGGGCACGACCCCGTCGCCGGAGTGGAGGAGACGCGATGAGCGACCAGCGCATCGTCCGGGACGCCTCAGCGCGTCCGATCGTGGACATCACCGACCTCGAGGTCGCCTTCGCGAGCGACCGCGGCGCCGTCCGCGCCGTCGCCGGGGTGAGCCTGCGCGTCGAGCGCGGCGAGGTCCTGGCGATCGTCGGAGAGTCCGGCAGCGGCAAGACCGTGACCGCGAAGACCATCCTCGGCCTCCTGCCCGAGACGGCCACCGCCTCCGGAGTGGTCCTGCTCTCGAAGAAGGACGGCAGCGCGGCGACCGATGTCGTCTCCGTGCCGAAGGCCCGCCTCCGGGAGCTGCGCGGCACCGACGTCGCCATGGTCTTCCAGGAGCCGGGAACCGCCCTCAACCCGGTCTTCACGGTGGGCTGGCAGATCGCGGAGGGACTGCGCGCTCACGGCTCCGTCTCGAAGAAGGAGGCGCGCAAGCGCGCGATCGACGTCCTGCGCACTGTCGGCATCCCGGAGCCGGAGAAGCGGGTCGACTACTACCCGCACCAGTTCTCGGGCGGTCAGAAGCAGCGCGTCGTCATCGCGATGGCCCTGGTCCTGGATCCCGGCCTGATCGTCGCGGACGAGCCGACCACGGCTCTCGACGTGACCGTGCAGGCCGAGATCCTCGACCTGCTCCGCCGGTGCCGCGACGAGTTCGGTACCTCGATCGTGCTGATCACCCACAACATGGGCGTCGTCGCCGATCTGGCCGACCGCGTCGCCGTGATGTACCAGGGCGAGCTGGTCGAGGAGGCGACGGTCTCCGAGCTGTTCTCGGCGCCGAAGGCCGAGTACACGAGGAAGCTCCTCGCCGCCGTCCCGCACGTGGGCCAGGGCGTCGAGCGCGCCCGCGTCCGCGCCGTCGAGCGCGCCGAGGCCCCCGAGGCCGAGACGCTCGTCGCCGCCGAGGGCCTGCGGATCCAGTACCCCGGCCGGCTCGGCCGTCCCGGCTTCGTCGCGGTCGACGGCGTCTCGCTGCGCATCCGAGCGGGCGAGGTGCTCGGCCTCGTCGGCGAGAGCGGCTCGGGCAAGACCACCATCGGGCGCGCCATCGCGGGCCTGACGCCGGTGACCGGCGGGTCGCTGAAGGTACTCGGCAAGGAGATGCGCGGCATCCGCGAGCGCGCCTTCCGGCCGGTCCGCGGCGACATCGGCTTCGTGTTCCAGGACCCGGCGTCGAGCTTCAACCCGCTGCTCACTATCGCGGAGTGCGTGGCCGAGCCGCTGATCGTGCACGGGCGGGCTGGCGACGCCGCCGGGGCGCGCTCGCGCGTCGACGAGCTCCTGGAGGCGGTGCAACTGCCGCGCTCCTACGGCGACCGCTACCCGCACGAGCTCTCCGGCGGCCAGCGCCAGCGCGCCAGCCTCGCCCGGGCCCTCGCCCTCGAGCCGAAGCTGCTGATCGCCGACGAGCCGACCTCGGCGCTCGACGTGTCGGTACAGGCCCGCGTGCTCGAGCTGTTCGCCGAGCTGCAGCGCGAGTTCGGCTTCGCCTCCCTGTTCATCAGCCACGACCTCGCCGTGGTCGACCTGCTCGCCGACCGCATCGCGGTGCTCTACCGCGGCGAGCTGGTCGAGGAGGGGACGGGGGCGGAGGTGCTCGCTGCGCCGAAGCACCCCTACACGCAGCGCCTGCTCGCCTCCCTGCCCGTGCCCGACCCGGTCGAGCAGGCCTCGAGGCGCGAGCTCCTGCGCAGCATCGTCGAGGCGGAGCGCCGGGCGTGAGCCGGACCGCCGGGGATCCGGCCCCCATCGTCGTCGACGACCTCAGCGTCGAGTACCCGCCGCGCGGCATCAGCCGCCGGTGGACGGCGCTGCGGGGAGTGAGCCTCCGCGTGGAGCCGGGGGAGGTGCTCGGGATCCTCGGCGGCAGCGGCTCGGGCAAGTCCACGCTCGCGCGCGTGCTCGGCGGCGACGGCCTGGGGCACGACGGCGGCCGCACGCGTCCGGTGATCATCGGAGGGGACGCGACGGTCGCGGGGCACCGCCTCCGCTCGCTCCCCGCCCGCGAGCTCAAGCGCTTCACCGTCGACGTCGCGCATCTCGCGCAGGACGCGGGAGCGACCCTCCGCCCCGAGCTGACCGTCTCGGAGCTGATCGCCGAGCCGATCTTCCTCCGCGACCGCCACTACGACCCGAAGGCCGCGGCGGTGCGGGTGGCGACGCTGCTCGACTCCGTGCACCTGCCGCTGTTCCTGCTCGACCGCTACCCCTACGAGCTCTCCAGCGGCCAGCGCCAGCGCGTGGCTGTGGCCCGCTCGCTCGTGCTCGGGCCGAAGGTGCTGATCGCCGACGAGCCGACCTCGGGCATCGACGCGACGGTGCGCGAGTCGATCGTGGACCTCCTCGCCGACCTGCGGCGCCGGGAGGGCTTCGCCGCCGTCGTGGTCAGCCACGACATCGACGTGCTGAGCCGGGCGACCGACCGGATCGCCGTGCTCGTCGGCGGCGAGGTCGTCGCGTACGGGCCGCTGCTGGAGGTTCTGATCGAGGCCCGGCACCCCTACGTGCGCGAGCTCGGAGCGGCCTTCGCCGAGTACGAGCGCTTCGACGCCTCCCGAGCGCAGCGCGTCGAGGCGGCCGACCAGTGACCGTCCCGCGCGTCGCGGTGCTCCCGCGGCCGAAGCCGGTGTTCGCCGAGGCGGTGGAGTCGGGCGGTGGAGTGGTCGTCGGACTCGACGAGAGTCCGGACGCGCTGCTCTGGCTGTCCTACGGCCGCACGGACGAGCTGGCCGCTGTGCTGGAGGAGCACCCGTCGATCCGCTGGGTGCAGCTGCCCTGGGCCGGCGTCGACGTCTTCGCGCCCGTGCTCGCCGCGTCCCGCGCGGACGTCGTCTGGACCAGCGCCAAGGGCGCCTACGCGGAGCCGGTGGCCGAGCACGCGCTCGCGCTGGTGCTCGCCCTCCTGCGCTCGCTGCCGGAGCGGGCGCGCGCCGTGTCGTGGGGGCCGAAGAAGGCGGTCACGCTGCACCGCGCCTCCGTGGTGATCGTCGGAGCAGGAGGGATCGCTCGCGAGCTCCTGCGGCTGCTCGCCGTCTTCGACTGCCGGGTGACGATCGTCCGCCGCGGAGACGAGCCGGTGGAGGGCGCCGCCCGCACCCTGCCGGCGTCGCGGCTCGCCGAGGCCGCGGCGGACGCCGACGTGCTGGTCCTGGCCGCCGCCGCCACCGCGGGCACGGAGCGGATGGTCGACGCGGGTCTGCTCGCGCGGCTCCCCGCCCACGCCGTGCTCGTCAACGTCGCCCGGGGGAGCCTCGTCGACACGGACGCGCTCGTCGCGGCCCTCGCCGAAGGCCGTCTTGCGGGCGCCGCGCTCGACGTGACGGACCCCGAGCCGCTGCCGGACGGGCATCCGCTCTGGAGCGAGCCCCGGTGCCTGATCACGCCCCACAGCGCGGACACCCCCGAGATCACCGCGCCGCTCCTGGCCGAGCGCGTGCGCGCCAACGTGGCCGCCTGTGCCGCCGGCGGGCCGTTCGTCGGCCGCGTCGACCCGGGCTCCGGCTACTGAGTGCGCGCCCGATTTTGCGTTCGCGGAGAGTTTGCTAAAGTAGTACCGCGCTGATCGCCTCCGGGTGGTCGGATGATCCTCGATAGCTCAATTGGCAGAGCAATCGGCTGTTAACCGGTAGGTTCTTGGTTCGAGTCCAAGTCGGGGAGCGAAGGGTCCGGGACTCCACTCTCGGGCCCTTTTTTCGTGCCCGCGAGCGGTCGCCCTCGAGGGCCCACCCGCTCGGACCGACGATCGGAGGGGCGATGCGCGAGGACGTGCTCGCTCTCCTGCGCCGCCGCCCCGACGTCGAGGCGCCGGATCTCGTCGCCGTCGACGCCAGTGACCGTCTGCTGCTCGACCTCGCCGCCGATCGCGGCCGCCTCGCCGTGATCGGGGACGCCTACGGGGCACTGAGCCTCGGCCTCGCCGCCGACGGCCGTGCCGTACGCGTCGTGCAGGACTCGATCACCGCCGAGCGCGCTCTCGCGCAGAACCTCGAGACGGTGCGGGGGTCGGGCGTCGATCTCGCGCCGATCGAGATCGTCGACTCCGTCGCGGAGGCCGTCCGCGACGCCGACGCGGTGCTCCTGCGCCTGCCGCGCTCGCTCGACGCGCTGGCCGCCGTCGCGGCCGGGACCGCACTCGCGAACCCGGCGGCGACCCTGATCGGCGCCGGCCGCATCAAGCACATGACCCGCACGATGAACGACGTGCTCGCCGTGCGCTACGAGCGGATCGACGTCTCCCTCGCCCGGCAGAAGTCGCGCGCCCTGCTCGCGAGCGGCGCGCTCCCCGACCAGCCGCCCGCGCCAGGGCCCGAGCGGCGCCGTCTGGACGAGCTCGACCTCGAGGTCGTCGCACTGCCGGGAGCCTTCGCCGGTGCACGACTGGACCTCGGCACCCGCGCCCTCCTCGCCGCCCTCGATGTCGACTCCCTTCCCGCGGGCACCGCACTCGACCTCGGCTGCGGAACCGGCGTCCTGGCCGCCGTGGTGGCCCGGGCCCGCCCCGACCTCGCCGTGACCGCGACGGACACCTCGCGTGCCGCGGTCGAGTCCGCCCGGGCGACCGCGGCGGCCAATGGGCTCGCCGTCCGCGTCCTCCGCGACGACAACGCCTCGACGCTGGAGGCGTCCTCCGTCGACGTCGTGCTCTGCAATCCGCCGTTCCACTCCGACGGTGCCGTCACCGACCTCGTCGCCCGGCGCATGCTGCGCGGGGCCGGCCGCGTGCTGCGCCCCGGAGGCGTGCTGTGGACGGTCTTCAACTCCCACCTCGCGCATCCGGCCGAGCTGCGCCGCGCGGTCGGGCCGACCACGGTGGTAGCGCGCGACCGCCGCTTCACCGTCACCCGCTCCGTGCGCTCCGACGGCTGAGTACGGCTCCGCAACCCCCTCCGCGGCCTCAGGTCCGCTGTCCGCGGCGCGGGTACGATCTCTCTCCGGCGCTCCTGTGCCGAACCCGTCCCGTCCCCCCGGAGGCCGTCGTGCTCGAAGTCGTCCTCGTCCTCGCCCTGATCGCCCTGGTCGCGGTCGTCGTGCTGTGGCGCAGCGCCGTCGGCGCCGAGCGCCGTGCCGCCGAGAGCCGTGCGGAGGAGGCGGCGCGCGTCGTCCGCCTCGAGCTGGCGGTCGGCGAACAGGAGGCGAGGCTCCGCATCGTCGGCGAGCTCGAGCAGCTCGCGGTCCGCAGCGCCGCGCACGTCGTCGAGGAGGCCGAGAGCGTCCGGCTCACGATCGACCGCGACCCCGCCGCAGCCGCGCGGTCGGCTCAGCGGGCCGTGCGGGCGGCCGAGGCCTCGCTGGCGCAGCTGCGCCGCATCGCGACCGTCGCCTCCGTCGATCCGGGGGAGCTGCCGCGCACCGGCGGCTCCGTCCCCCTGATCGAGGGCGCCCGCGAGCGAGGCCTGAGCGTCCGCGAGGAGTCGTTCGGCGAGCCGTTCCCGCTGCAGGACGGCGCCGAGGTGGCCGTGCTCCGGGTGCTCGAGTACGCCTTCGACTCGGCGCTGGAGACCGGCGGCGCGGGGACCGAGGTCCGCATCAGCTCCCGATGGACGACCACGGGCCTCCGGGTGGAGGTCGACGACGACCGCGAGCAGCACGGCGCGGCGGAGCAGGACGCCAGCGCTCTCGAGGCGGACCTGCGCTCGCTCACCGAGCGCATCGACAGCCCCGCGCTCGCCGAGCTGCGCGAGCGGGCCGCCCTCTTCGGCGGTGACGTGACCGAGAAGCGGACGCCCGGCGTCGGCCGGAGCGTCACCGCCTCGTTCCCCGCGATCCGCCACCACAACGGCGTGCACGGGGTCGACCTGGCCTGAGTCAGTCCTCGAGGTGCTCCACGCCGGGCAGCCACGAGACGCCGGGGCCGCCCCAGCCTCGCTTCCGGGTGATCTTCGCGACCGGCTTGTGGTAGTCGTGCTCGAGGCGGTCGATGTAGAGCACGCCGTCGAGGTGGTCGAACTCGTGCTGGAACACGCGGGCGAACCAGCCGTCCGCGACGATCTCGAACGGCTCCTGCTCGAGGTCGACCGCGCGGAGGATCGCGCGCTCGGAGCGGCGGAGCGGGAAGCGCTCGCCGGGGAAGGAGAGGCACCCCTCCGACTCCGTGTCCTCGTCCGCCTCGCCGAGCGGGGTCGGCGTGACGAACAGCTCGGGGTTGATCGCGACGCCGCGGCGGGGTGTGCCGTCGTCGTCGGCGTAGTCGTAGACGAACAGGCGCAGCGGGACGCCGACCTGCGGGCCGGCGAGGCCGACTCCGGGGGCGGTGTCCATCGTCTCGAACATGTCGGCGACGAGAGTGCGCAGCGCATCGTCGAACTCGGTGACGGGGGCGGCGGGGGAGTGCAGGACGGGGTCGCCGGCGATGCGGATGGGGAGGACGGCCATGGTGGACAGGGTACCGCGGGGCCGCCGACCGGGTCCGCGAGGATCATCCGCTGGGCTCAGCCCCTCACCCGTGCGTCGGAGGACTCCCGGAGGCGTTCTGGGTAGGGTCGACCCATGCCCGCCGATCTCGCCGAACTCCTCAACGACCCGGCGAAGTTCATCGGCATCCCGATCGCTCTCGTGGGCGCGGTGTTCCTCTCCCTCGGCGCGCAGTTCCAGCACCGGGGAGTGGCGAAGGTGGAGCGGTTCTCGAAGCGCTCCGGCTCCTCCGGGCTCAGCGGCGGCCAGCTGGTCGCGCTGCTCTCGCGCCCCTCGTGGGTGATCGGCACCCTGCTCCTGGGTCTCGCGATCGTCTTCCAGCTGACGAGCCTCGGCTTCTCCCCGCTCATCGTGGTGCAGCCGCTCGGAGCGGTGGCGCTCGTGATCACCGCGGTCGTCAACGCGCGGGTCAGCCGGGTGCGCCTGAACGCGGCGTCGATCCGGGCGATCGTGCTCTGCGTCGGAGGCGTCGGCACGTTCGTCCTCGTAGCGGCGTTCAACGCGGTCGACAAGTCCATCCAGACGCCCGAGCTCATCACGATCCTCGTGATCCTCGCCGTAGTGCTCACGGTCTTCGTCATCGCCTTCCGCGTCTTCCGCCGCGGAGCGAAGGCGATCTTCTACATCGTGGGCGCCGGAGTGGTCTACGGCTTCGTCGCGACTCTCGCGAAGGTCGTGCTCAACCGCATCAAGTACGGCGAGTTCGACCCGCTGACGGTGGTCTGCATCGTGGCGCTCCTGGCCGCGACCGCGCTCGGCGGGTACTTCGTTCAGAACGCCTACTCCTCCGGCCCGCCGGACCTCGTCGTGGCGGGCCTCACCGTCATCGACCCGCTGGTCGCCGTCGCGATCGGCATCGTCGTGCTCGGAGAGGCGCAGTACGCGGCCCCGTGGGCGATCCCGCTCTTCATCGCGGCCGGTGCCGTCGCCATCTACGGCGTCTTCCTCCTCGCCAAGCACCACCCGCAGGCGCGCTGACGGCGCGGGATCCCGAGTGGTGAGGACTCCTCTGCCTACAATGGGTCCGCGCCGAGAGCCACGAAACCGACCGACCTCCGCCGATCGCTCCCTTCTCTCCCCGAGCGGCACGACACCGATAGGACCTCCCGTGTCAGATCCCCGCGACGCGTCCCGACCGGGATCGCCCGACTCCCGACCGCTGACGGTCGTGATCGGCTGCGACACCTTCGCTCCCGACGTGAACGGAGCCGCGAAGTTCGCCGAGCGCCTCGCCGCCGGTCTCGCGCAGCGCGGCCACGAGGTCCACGTCGTCGCCCCCTCGGCCGACGGCTGGAGCGGCACCCGGGTCGAGACGCACGAGGGCCAACGGATCATCGTGCACCGGCTCTACAGCTGGCGCTGGTACCCGCACGACTGGCTGCGCTTCGCGATGCCGTGGCGCATCCGGCAGAACAGCGCGCGCATCCTCGACGAGGTGAAGCCCGACGTCGTGCACTTCCAGTCGCACATCATCGTCGGCCGCGGCCTCGGGATCGAGGCGGCCAAGCGCGGCATCCGCATCGTCGGCACGAACCACTTCATGCCCGAGAACATGCTCGAGTTCACCCTCCTGCCGAAGGCCGTGCAGGCCAAGGCCGTGGCAATGGCGTGGCGGGCCGCGCGCCGCACCTTCGGCCGGGCGGAGGCGGTCACCACGCCGACCCGCAAGGCCGCGCAGTTCCTCGAGAAGTACACGGGCCTCCGGGGCGTCCACGCCATCTCCTGCGGCATCGACGCCGACAACTACACGCCCGACTTCTCGGCCCGCGCCGGCGACTCGATCCTCTTCGTCGGCCGCGTGACCGGCGAGAAGCACATCGACGTCCTGCTCCGCGCCGTCGCCCTGCTCGATCCGGCGCTCGACGCGAAGCTCGAGATCGTCGGCGGCGGCGACCAGATGCGCAACCTCCAGCAGCTCGCCGCGACCCTCGGCATCGCCGACCGCGTGCGCTTCACCGGCTACGTCTCGGACGCCGAGCTCAAGGAGGCGTACACGCGCGCCACCGTGTTCGCCATGCCGTCCATCGCCGAGCTGCAGAGCATCGCGACGATGGAGGCGATGGCCTCGGCCCTCCCCGTCGTCGCCGCCGACGCGATGGCCCTCCCGCACCTCGTCCACGACGGCGAGAACGGCTACCTTTTCGCGCCGGGCAGCGCCGAGGCCCTCGCCGACCGCCTCACCGCCGTGCTCACGGCCGACCAGGAGGACCTCGAGGCGATGAAGCGCGCCTCCCTCCAAATCGTCGCCGCGCACGACATCAACCGCACGATCAGCACCTTCGAGAGCCTGTATCGTGGGGAGCCGGTGGCCGATCCGGCCTCCGACGCAGCGTCCGCACCCGCCGCCACCTGACGGCCGCTCGGACGGCCGCCGCGGGGCGTTAGCTCAGCCGGTCAGAGCAGCGGACTCATAATCCGTCGGTCACGGGTTCAAGTCCCGTACGCCCTACTCCGCTCCACCCGCGGTGGTTCCTCCTCTCCAGCGCCGGGTCGGGCCTCCACCTGATGTCGTTCTCGTCGGAGCGGACGGTCCGGCCCCGTCAGGCCGACGGGCCGTGCCTCAGGACGGCGCCGACGCGGTCCTCGCCGGCACGCCGACCGCGGACGAATCGGAGGCGACGTCGCGGACGACGACGGCGCCGGCTCCGACCCGCACACGGTCGCCGACGGTCACGTCCCCGACGATCGTCGCGCGGGCGCCGATGTAGACGTCGTCGCCGATGACGGGCGTCCGACCCTTCGACTCGCCGATGGTGACGCCGTGGTAGATGAACGCGTTCCTCCCGATGACCGTGCGCGGGTGCAGGATCACGCCGCGGCCCCAGTGGGGGAGCCGCAGGCCGGGCCCGACCTGAGCGGCCGGCGGCAGCTCGGCTCCGACGATCATGCGGGTCCAGACGAGATCGACCAGGCGGTAGACGAGGTGGAGGGGGAGCCGGGTCCTCCGAGAGCTCGAGTACTGCCCGAGTCGGAGGACGAGGACGGTGAGCCGGTCGGAGGCGTGGCCCTTGGCGGCCAGGTCCGCGCGGACGACGGCGCGGAGGTCAGCGAGATCCATGCTCCCAGTCTGAGTGGGCGCCTCGCGGGTGGGTCCGGGCCGTCGGAGATCGTCCGGGGCGTGGCGAGCATCCGCGAGCGGACGACACGGTGGCGCGATGCGCTAGCACGTCCCGACGCGCCGCGCCCGTACTGGCCGCTCCCCGCTCGACGTGATTGCCTGATCCTGTGCCTGATCTTCCGATGTTCCCGCTCGGCTCCGTGCTCCTGCCGCACATGCCGCTCCCGCTCCGGCTGTTCGAGCCGCGGTACCTGCGGATGCTCGGCGACGTCCTCGAGGACGAGACCCTCGCGTTCGGCGTCGTGCTCATCGAGCGCGGCCAGGAGGTGGGCGGCGGCGACCAGCGGTTCGCGGTCGGCGCCCGCGCGCGCATCCTGAACATCGACGGGGCGGAGTCGTTCGTCACGCTCGACTCCGTGGGCGAGGAGCGCTTCGAGGTCGTCCGCTGGTACGAGGACGACCCGTACCCGCGCGCCGAGGTCCGCCTGCTGCCCGATCTGGAGTGGGACGAGAAGCACGCCCCCGCGCTGGCTGCGGCGGAGTCGGCGGTCCGCACGGCACTGGCGGTCGCGAGCGAGTTCGTCGAGCAGCGCTACGGCGCGGTCGTCGAGCTCGCCGAGGATCCGGCCGCGCACGCTTGGCAGCTCGCCGGCGTCGCACCGGTCACCGAGCTCGACCGCCTCGCGTTCCTCCGCAGCTCCACCATGGAGGAGCTGCTGGAGTCGGTCCGGGAGCGCTCCGCCGAGGCGACCGAGTCGTTCCGCGCCGGCTGGGCCTGAGCCCCGTCCCGGCGTCCCACGACGAGCCCGTCAGTCCTCGAGGCTGACGCCGCGCTCCTCCGCCAGCTTGACCAGGTCGTCGACGACCACGAGCGCCATCCGCACCGAGCGGTCGCGGCGGTACTCCTCGTCGTCCGGGTCGATCCGCGAGGTGCGGTCGAGGGTCTCCTCGATCGACTGCGCGAGCTCGCGCCACGCGTCCTGACGGGCGTCGTCGACGAGCGTCGCGAGGTACTCCTCGTCCTGCGCCCGCCTGTGGAGGGAGTCGGCGACCAGGAGCGAGAGCCGCTCGCGGTGGTCGAGGTTGACGACGTCGGCCGAGCGGTAGTCGTGCACGTGGTCGGAGCGGCCGCCCACCGAGGTCACGTCGGCGGCGATGCCGCGCAGGCGCTCGGCGGCTGCCTCGGACTCGCGCGCCAGCTTCTCGAGCTCCTCCGCGGCGACGACGGAGTAGCGGCCCGAGTCGAAGGGGACGTCAGCACCGAGGCCGTCCATCAGCACACGGTTCTTCACGGCCATCCGGCTCGCGTACTGCGCGAGCATCAGGCCCTCCTCGGCGGCCTCCTCGACGGAGGCGGGCTCGCGCGACGGGTTCTCATCGGGGTCGTACGGCTCCATCTTGAACCTGCGTCGACGCCGGAACCACACGTGCGTCACCTACATCCCGGAGCAGGCGCCCCGCCCGCCGGAGCACCTCTTCGAGAGTACCCGGCGGGCGGGCGCCGTGGTCGGCGGCTCAGGCCTCGCGCCAGTCGTCCTGCCGGAGGTGGGAGCCGGCCTGCGGCCCCATCTGCAGCATCCCGCCGTCCACGACGTACGAGGATCCGGTGATGTAGGAGGCGGCGGGAGAGGCCAGGAAGGCGACCACCGCCGCGATCTCGCGGGCGTCGCCGGGGCGGCCGAGGGGGATGCCGGGGCGGTCGATCGTGACGGGGTCCACATCCTCGGCGTCGTTCATCGGCGTCGCGATCTCCCCGGGGGCGACGGCGTTGACGGTGATGCCGAGGGAGCCGAGCTCGAGTGCGGCCACCTTCAGCAGGCCGCCCAGCCCGTGCTTGGCAGCGGTGTAGGCGACGGAGCCGACCCGCGGCTGGTGCTCGTGGACACTGGTGACCGCGATGATCCTGCCGCCCGTGCCCTGGGCCGCCATGCGCCGCGCGGCGCGCTGGAGGCAGACGAACGCTCCGTCGAGGTTCAGGGCGACGGTCGAGCGCCAGCTGTCGAGGCTCTGCTCGAGGAAGGGCTCGCCTCCGCCTCCGCCCGCATTGCTGACGGCGACGTCGAGCCCGCCCAGGCGATCCGCGAGGTCGTCGATCACGTCGCCCGCGCCCTCCAGATCCGTCGTGTCGAGGCGCGCGATCTCGGCGCGCCGGCCGAGGGAGCGCACCTCCTCCGCCGTGCCCTGCGCGCCCTCCTCGTCGCTGTGCCAGGTGATGCCGACGTCCATGCCCGCCTCGGCCAGTGCCACCGCGGTCGCCCGGCCGATGCCGGAGTCAGAGGCGGTCACCAGTGCACGGGTGGGCCGGAAGTCTCGAGGTCCCTGTGTCATGTCGTCTCCTGTCTCGATCGGGCCGCCGATCCGGCGGACACGGGTCGATCCCATCAGCGGATCCGGCGCGCTCGGGAGCCGGTTGACAGGTCCGGGCTCGCGCGAGACGCGTGGCGGTGTCCCCGCTGAGCGCCCCGATCGCGTTGACTGGTCGGATGGATCACCGGCGCATCTCGGTCGTCGTCCCCGTGAAGGACGACGCCCGCCACCTCGAGCAGCTGCTCGAGCTCCTCCGCGAGCAGACGCTCGCTCCGTTCGAGATCGTCGTCGTCGACGACGGGAGCACCGACGACAGCGCCGCCGTCGCGCGAGCGGCGGGCGCGCGGGTGGTGCGGCACGACGGAGCCGGGATCCCGGCGAGCACGGCGCACGGCTTCGACGAGGCGCACGGCGACGTCCTCGCACGGCTCGACGCCGACTCCCGCCCGGGACCCGACTGGCTGGCGCGCCTGGCCGGCCACTTCGCCGACCCCGAGGTCGGAGCGGTGACCGGTCCCGGACGCTTCGACGAGCTCGGCCCGATCGCCCGGGTGATCGCGCGGGTCGCCTACATGGACGCCTACTTCGTGCTGATGGGGTCGGCGCTGGCCAACTGGCCGCTCTTCGGCTCCAACTGCGCCGTCCGCCGGTCGGCGTGGGAGGAGATCGCGGAGGAGATGCACCGGCACGACGCCTACGTGCACGACGACGTCGAGATCAGCGTGCACCTGGGACTCCGGCACCGGATCGTGCTCGACCGCCACCTCGAAGTCGGCATCTCGGCCCGCCCCTTCGGCGCCTTCGCGGACATGCTCCGCCGGTTCGACCGAGCTCTGCACACGCTGGCGCGGCACCCCGGCATGGGATCGTCCCTGCAGCGCTGGACGCACCGGGTGCGCCGCATCCACCGCGACCGCCTGCGAGCGACGGCCGCGGCGCGCCGCTCCGGCTGACGACGAGAACCGACGGCGCCGCCTGACGGCTAGGGCTGGGCCGCGTCCGGCCGGGCCGCGTCGGGCTCGGCCTCCGCCGCCCGATCCTCTCCGGGCGCGGTGCGCCCCTCCTTCGGCATCGCCCAGACCGCGGCGAGCATGCCCACGGCGAGGACCGTGAGCGCGATGCAGACGAAGCGGGTGCCCTCGGCGAGGTCCGCCGGTGCGGGGACGCCGCCGCCCGCCTTCGCGTTCACGATCGCGCCGAACACGGCCACGGCGACGGCGCTGCCGATGTTCCGGGCGAAGAAGTTGGTCGAGGAGACCACTCCGCGCTCGTTCCAGTCGACGCTCGACTGCGCCCGGATCAGCGTCGGAGTCGCCACGAGCCCCATGCCGGCGCCGATCAGCACGCAGAAGCCGGCGATCTCCCACAGCGTCGAGGAGGCGCCGAGCAGGATGGTCAGCGCCGTGCCGATCACGACGAGCCCCGCTCCGAGGAAGCCCGTGTTGCGGAAGCCGATGCGCAGGTAGAGCCGGCCCGACAGGCTCGCCGCGACCGGCCAGCCGAGCGTCATCGCCGCGACGGCGAAGCCCGCGCCGAGGGCGGAGCTGCCGAGCACGCCCTGCGCGAAGGTCGGGAAGTACGAGGTGACGCCGAGCGTGATCGCGCCGACGGTCACCGAGACCAGGCTGGTCGAGATCAGCACGCGCCGCGTGAGGACCCAGAGGGGGAGCACCGGGGCGGCCGCGCGCCGCTCGATCGCGACGAAGCCGGCGAACGCGAGGGCCGAGACGACGAACACGCCGACTCCGGCGGGGGAGAGCCACGGCCAGGCGCTGCCGCCCTCGAGCAGCCCGAGGATGAGCAGCGCGGTGCCCACGGCGAGCACGGAGGCGCCCGCCACGTCGATCCGCTGCTTCTCGCCCCGCGTGGTCTCGCGGAAGCTGCGGATCAGGAGGAACGCCGCCAGGAGGCACAGGGGGATGTTGACGAGGAAGATGCCGCGCCAGGCGCCCAGGTCCGAGAGCACGCCGCCGAGGGTCGGCCCGACGACCGAGGAGATGCCCCAGACGCTCGCGAGGTAGCCCTGGGTCTTCGCACGCTCGGCGACCGTGTAGATGTCGCCGGCGATGGTGATGCCCATCGGCTGGATCGCTCCGGCCCCCAGGCCCTGCAGGGCTCGGAACGCGATCAGCGCGGGCATGCTCCAGGCGAGGCCGCACAGGAGCGAGCCGACCAGGAACAGGGCGATGCCGATCAGCATGATGGGCTTGCGCCCGATCACGTCGGCGAGCTTGCCGTAGAGGGGGACCGAGACGGCCTGGGCCAGCAGGTAGATCGAGAACAGCCAGGGGAACTGCTCGAAGCCCCCCAGGTCGGCGACGATGGACGGCACGGCCGTCGAGAGGATCGTGGCGTCGAGGGCGACCAGAGCGGTCGAGATCATCAGGGACAGCAGGATCGGGCCGCGCTCCGAGCGCAGTCCGACACTCGCGCGGGTGGGGGCGTCGGTCACTCTGCCCAGGCTATTCCATAGCCGGGGGATGGAAGCGGGGAGGAGAGGATCCGCTCCGGGGCTCGGTAGACTGGTGGCATGGAACTCGTTCTCTGGCTCGTCGTGTCCGCCATCGCCGGTGTCGGCCTCGTCTCCGGAGTCGCGGCTCTCATCGCCATGACGCGGGCGCCCTGGTCGGCCGACAAGTAGCCGCCCGGCCGGCCTCGCGCCGGCACTACTCGTAGATCCGCACCACGCTCCACTGCGGTTCCGTCGACGCGACCACGTCGAGCACGAACGCTCCGCCGGTCGCGAGGTCCGTCGCCTGGAAGCGCCAGCCGCCGATGCTCACCGGTGTGCGCCCGAACGTCGGCGGGAACCCCTCGAGGGGCGCCCACCACTCGCTCGTGCAGGTCCACACCGTCGGCCGGTCGGTCACCCGGTAGCTCCCGCCCCGCCACTCGAGCGCGATCGGCACTCCCTCGCCGTCGGTCGAGACCAGCGCCGTCTCGTCGATCACCGCCATCGTCGTGCTCCCGTTCACTCGCCGGACCCGGTTGGCCGTTCGAACATGTGTTCGATAGTCTGCGAGTGTACGCCGCGGCGCTCGTGCTCGCCACGGCCGCGGATCGACCGGTGGGAGGCGCGATGATCGAGTGGAGTCCGCTCCAGATGCTGCGCAGCAGCGGGCAGGACGAGTGGGTGATGGTCGACGCCCTGCGCACCGGCCGGATCGGCCTGGTGCGCCGCATCGAGACCGGCCCGTACCGCGAGACCTGGTTCCGCGCGGTGACCTGGGCGGCCGAGCCGGAGAGGCGGACGCTCGTGGGCTACTCCCGCTCGATGGACACCATCGCGGCCGCCCTGTGGGCCCATCAGCCGCCGACGGCGCAGGAGAAGCCCTTCCCCGGCTACCCGCCCTCGCGGCCGTCGCCGTGACTCCTTCAGCGAGAGGGGGCCCGGCCGTCCCCGCGACGGCGGCCTCCGTGTCCGCCACGGGGGAGAATGGCCCGATGCTCCTCGCACTCGTCGGCGGCCCCACGGGGGCGTGGCGGGCGGTCGACCCCGTCGGCGGCGCCGAGGCCGGGAGCGGCAGGGGGCCGGCCGAGCTGGCGGCGTTCGTCCGGGAGCGGGAGCCGGAGCGCCCGCGCTGGGTCTGGGACGACACCGCGCGCTGGTACCCCGCACTGCTGTCGGCCGGGGTGGTCGTCGCCCGGTGCCACGACCTCCGGCTGGCCCGCGCGATCCTCCGCCGCTCGGTCTCCGCCGCCTCATCGGCTCTCGCGCGCTCGCCCCTCGACCCGTGGGACGCGGGAGCCGCGGCCCCCGCCGCGCAGGACACGCTGATCGGGTTCGAGGAGGCGGCGGGCGGCTCCGACGAGCTCGACCCCGTCCTCGAGCTGGCCCTGCAGGAGGAGGCGCTCTCCGGCGCCGCCGAGGCCGGCCGGCTCCGCCTGCTGCTCGCCGCCGAATCCGTCGGCGCCCTGATCGCTCGCGAGATCGCCCACGCGGGGCTGCCGTGGCGCGCCGATGTGCACGACCGGGTGCTCACCGGGATGCTCGGCCCCCGCCCGCTCTTCGGCGGCCGCCCGGCCCGGTTGGAGGCGCTGGCCGACCGCCTGCGCGACGAGCTCGGCGCGCCCGAGCTCAACCCCGACTCGCCGGCCGAGCTCCTCAAGGCGCTGCGGCGCGCGGGGCTGCCGGTCGAGTCGACGCGCTCCTGGGAGCTGCAGTCCCTCGAGCACCCCGCGGTACCGCCCCTCCTGGAGTACAAGAAGCTCTCCCGGCTGCTCACCGCCAACGGCTGGTCCTGGCTCGACGCGTGGGTGCGCGACGGACGGTTCCGGCCGGAGTATGTGGTGGGCGGCGTCGTCACCGGCCGCTGGGCGACCTCGGGCGGAGGGGCGCTGCAGCTGCCGCGGCAGATCCGCGCCGCGGTCACCGCGGATCCGGGCTGGAGCCTCGTGGTCGCTGATGCCGCGCAGCTCGAGCCGCGCATCCTCGCCGCGCTCTCGGGCGACTCGGCCATGGCCGCCGCCGGGCGGGGCCGCGACCTCTACCAGGGCATCGTCGACGCCGGCGTGGTCCCCGACCGGCCGAGGGCGAAGGTCGCGATGCTGGGGGCGATGTACGGGGCGACGAGCGGGGAGGCCGGGCGGCTGCTCCCGAGGCTCGCCCGTGCCTACCCGCGCTCGGTCGCGCACGTCGAGGCGGCGGCTCGGGCGGGGGAGCGCGGCGAGAGCGTCTCGACGTGGCTCGGGCGCAGCTCGCCTCCCGGCCCCGAGGGGCTCTCGGCCGATGCGGCGCGGGCACGCGAGTGGGGACGCTTCACCCGCAACTTCGTGGTGCAGGGGACCGCGGCCGAGTGGGCGCTCTGCTGGATGGGCGAGCTGCGGGCGCGGTTGCGCGCCGAGGGCGGCGCGGTCGGCCGCGCGCACCTCGTCTACTTCCTGCACGACGAGGTGATCGTGCACGCTCCCGCCGACGTCGGCGAGCGGGTCGCCGCGATCGTCCGCGAGGCGGCGGTCCGCGCCGGACGCTCGCTCTTCGGAGAGGGCGAGGTCGACTTCCCGGTCATCGTCGCCGTCGTCGACTCCTACGACCAGGCGAAGTGAGGCGCGGGATCAGTACCAGTGCGGCGAGCGGTTGTTCCAGCTCGACCACGCGTTGCAGGGCGAGCCGTAGGCGCTCTTGATGTACGAGAGACCCCAGTCGACCTGCGTCGCCGCGTTCGTCTGGTAGTCGGCTCCCGAGTTGGCCATCTTGCTCGCCGGGAGGGCCTGCGGGATGCCGTAGGCGCCGGAGGAGCGGTTCAGCGCGTTCCAGCGCCACCCCGACTCGCCGTTCCACAGCGGGATGAGGCACCGGTCGACCTGGTCGGCGCCCCAGCCGAAGCGGCCGACAGCGGTGCGGGCGTAGGCCTGGGCCTGCGCGGGGGAGAGGCCGTCCGTGCGTCCGGCGTAGGTGCCGAGGGCGGCGATGGTCTTGGCGGAGCTGTTGCGCGCGCCGGTCGGGTCGTCGTCGCCGAGCTCGACCGGGCCGCCTCCTCCGCCGCCTCCGCCTCCGCTGTTGGAGGGCGCTGCCGGAGCAGCGGCCGCGGCGGGAGCCGACGCGGCGCGCTGGCGGGCGGCCTCGGCCTCGGCGGCGAGGCGGGAGAGGCGCTGCTGCTCCTCGAACGCCGACTTCGCGTCCTGGCCGTCGGCGTACTCCCGCTCGATCTCGGCGGTGGTGTTCTTGAGCGAGGCGAGCTGGGTGTAGAGCTCCTGGCTGTACTTCTCCTGGTCGGCGACCTTGGCGTCGGCCTCGGCCTGAGCGGAGCGGGCGACCGAGAGCGCGTCGGCCGCGGCGGTGGCGAGGGAGACGCGCTCGCCCCGGGCCTGCTCGGCCTGAGCGGCGAGGGAGACGGCCTGGTTCTCGGTCGACTGCGCCGCGGTCTGGAGCCGGCTGGTCTGCTGGGTGAGCTGCGTCATGGTGCCGAGGCGGTAGAGCAGCTCGCTCGACTCGTCGCCGCCGATGAGGAGGTTGAGCGTCGCATCGGTCCCGCCGTTGCGGTAGAGCTGCGCGGCGAGACGGCCGGCCTGCTCCTTCGCTGCGTCGGCGTCCGAGCGGGCGGCGGAGGCTCGCTCCTCCAGGGCGCTCACGCGCTGGGTCGCCTCGTCGAGAGCGCTCTGCGCGGCGTCCGCCTCGGCGGCCCGGCTGATGGCGGCGTCGGTGAGGGCGGCGGCCTGGTCGCGCAGGTCGGCGAGGAAGGCGGTGATGCGGTCGACCTCAGCGGCGGTTGCGCTCTCGCTCGACTTCGCGGCCTCGACATCGGACCACGAAGGGTAGTCGGACGGGTCGTAGGCGGCGGACGCGGAGAGCGGGGCGGCGAGGGCGGCGCACAGGACGAGGACCGTGCCCGCTCCGGCGGCGACGAGGCGCCGGCGCGCCCGGGAGGGGACGCGGAGACCGAGGGGGGTGCGGGACATGCGAACCACCCTAGGCGACGGCACCCGCGCCTGTCTCGTCCTAGCTCGAGGCTCGACGGCCCCGGCGGGGACGCTCGAGAGCGTATCCGCGGACGCTCCGTCCCGGCCCGTCGCCCGTGAGCTCGTCGCGGGCCGCCTCGAGGAGGCGCCGCAGGGCCTCCTCCCGCACGCGGGCGGCGATCGCGGCGAGGCGGCGCTGCGGGTGCGCTTCCTCCTCCTCCGCCTGCTCGTCGGCGGTGGCGGGCAGCGAGCTCTCGTACGCGTCGAGGACGGCGGCGAGGTCGGCGCCGGACAGGCTCGAGGCCAGCAGCACCCGGTCGAGGACGTCGTCCCAGTCCTCCTCCGGGGACGCTCCGTCACCCGTCAGCCAGGCGGCCGCCTCCGCGCGGCCCTCGTCGGTGAGCGCGTGCAGGGGGAGGCCGTCGTCGGTGGACCCGGCCGAGACGACGAGGCCCCGCTCGCGCAGGCGGTCGAGCGTCGAGTAGATCTGGCCGACGTTGACCCGGGGCCGGTGCGCGGCACGGTCGAGGAGCTCGGCGTGCAGCTGGAGGCCGTAGGCGGGGCCGAGCGTGAGCAGGGCGAGCAGGCCGTCGCGGACGGACACGGTGCTCCTCCCGGCGGGCGTCTGGCGGTGTGCGGCGTCCGGCGGCGCGGACGACCTGAGTATAGGCAGGAGCCGCCCACGGCCGGTCGAGCAGGCGCGGCGAGCCGCCTTGACGGAGGTCCGCCGCTCCTGCATGATCGGGCGTGGTGGCACGTCCACCGTCATAATCGAAGAAGGCGCACCGCAGAGTGTTCCGTGGTCCGGGTCGTTGGGGAAGACGCACCGGGACGAACGGAGGACACCATGGTGGCGCAGCAGACTCGGGGTGTGCTCTTCGTGCACTCCGCCCCCCGCGCGCTCTGCCCCCACCTCGAGTGGGGGACAGGTCGCGCTCTTGGTCGTGCCGTGAACTTCGCCTGGATCGAGCAGCCCGTGCTCCGCAGCACACTGCGCGCCGAGTTCGCCTGGGAGGGCCCGGTCGGAACCGGTGCCGTCATCGCGTCCGCTCTCCGCGGCTGGGCCGACGTCCGCTACGAGGTCACCGAGGAGCCCTCGCCCGGCGTCGACGGAGGCCGCTGGATGCACACGCCCGAGCTCGGCATCTTCTACGCCCAGACCGACAGCGCGGGCAACACCGTCGTGCCCGAGGACCGCATCCGCTCCGCCATGGAGCTCGCCGGCGCCGACCCCATCGAGCTGCACCGCGAGCTGCGCCTCGCCCTCGGCCAGGCCTGGGAGGACGAGCTCGAGCCCTTCCGCTACGGCGGCGACTTCGCCCCCGTCGTCTGGATGCACGGGGTCGGCTGAGTTCGTTCGACGCCGCTCCTCGCGCGGCGTCGCGCAGTCGGCTCGGTCGGGTGGTCGGGTTCCGTGGAGCGGCCGGCGTCCGGCGACGCCGATCCGCTGGCACGCGGATCGGCGGATACGCCTCGCGGCAATCGTTCGCTCCCGCCTCCCTGAACCAGGCGGCCAGCGGACCCTCCGTTCCGGCAGAGGTCCGCCTCGAAGGCGCGTCGTCGCCTTACGGTTGCCGCTCGCTGGCACGTCGACCAGACGGTCGGCGGAGCACCGCGTTCCGGCGGAGGGCGTCGGAAGACTCGTGGACCCGCCCGCACCTCTGTCGCGCACGACGCCGACGGCCCGAGTAATGGCGAGTCGCACGCTCCCCACGAGCGCAGCCGCCCTGATCCGAGCATCCGACCCGAGTCGCGGCGAAGCCCGCGCTCCCACCCGGACAGCTTCCGCGATCGGAGTATCCGACGCGAGTCGCGGCGAAGCCCGCGCTCCCACCCGGACAGCTTCGTTGATCCGAGCATCCGACCCGAGCCGCGGCGAAGCCCGCGCTCCCCACCAGCACGGCGTGCTCACCAGCCCGCACCAGACGGCGGCGCAGATGCCTCGCGGCACGAGGCGTATCCGGGGATCCGCGTTCCAGCGGATCACCGTCGCCGCACCGCACCGGCCCTCGGAAACCCCGCCCCCCTCCCCAGCGGACGCGCCTGCGCCGCGCAAGGAGCGGCGCAGCCCGCTTTCCGCACGGTGGAGCGGGGCTACGCCCCGCTACACCGTCCGGAAAGCGGCAACAGCATTGTGCCCCCCGAACCCGAACGAGTTCGAGATGGCGACCAGCGGTCCGTCGCCGAGGGCGCGGGGGCTGGTGACGACGTCGAGGGGGATCTGGGGGTCCTGCTCGAAGAGGTTGATGGTGGGGGGTGCGGTGCGCTCGTGGAGGGCGAGCACGGTGAAGATGGCCTCGAGCGCGCCGGTGCCGCCGAGGAGGTGGCCGGTGGACGCCTTGGTCGCGGAGACGGCGATGTTCGGGAGGTGGTCGCCGAAGACGCGCAGCAGGGCGCGGTACTCGGCGATGTCGCCGACCGGGGTGCTCGTCGCGTGAGCGTTGACGTGGGTGACGTCGGTGAGCGCGGCTCCGGCCTGCTCGAGGGCGCCGATCATGGCGCGGGCGGCGGCGGAGCCCTCGGGGTCCGGCGCCGTGATGTGGTACGAGTCGCTGGTGACGGCGCCGCCGGCGAGCTCCGCGTAGATGCGGGCTCCGCGGGCGAGGGCGTGCTCCTCGGTCTCGAGGATGAGTGTCGCGGCGCCTTCTCCGAGGACGAAGCCGTCGCGGGAGACGTCGTAGGGGCGCGAGGCGGTCGCCGGGTCGTCGTTGCGGCGCGAGAGGGCCTGCATCGACGCGAAGGCGGCGATCGGGAGCGGGTGGACGACCGACTCCGTGCCGCCGGCGACGACCACGTCGGCGAGGCCGAGCTGCATGTGCTCGTAGGCGTTCGCGAGGGCCTCGGTGCTGGAGGCGCAGGCCGACACGTCGGTGCGGGCGTAGGCGCGGGAGGGGATGGCCATGCTGATCGCGGCGGCGGCCGCGTTGGGCATGAGCATCGGGATGGTCATCGGGAGGACCCGGCGGGGACCGCGCTCGCGGAGGGTGTCCCACGCGTCGACGAGGGTCCAGAGGCCGCCGATGCCGGTCGAGTAGTCGACGCCCACGCGGAGCGGGTCGACGTCGGTGATGCCGGAGTCGGCCCAGGCCTCGCGGGCCGAGATGAGCGCGAACTGGCTGGAGGGGTCGAGGCGCTTCGCCTCCGGGCGGGAGAGCACCTCCTCCGGGCGGACCTTGGCCTGGGCGGCGAAGGTGACCGGGATGTCGTACTGGGCGACCCAGTCCTGCTCGAGGGAGCGGACGCCTGATTCGCCGGCGAGGAGTGCGTTCCAGGACTCCCGGGCGGTCCCGCCGAGGGGAGTGCTGGCACCGATTCCGGTGACGACGATCTTCTTGGTCATGACGAGCTTCTCTGTTCCGTGTGGGTGGGTGCCGGGCTCACCCCGGCCGACGATCGCCGGCCGGGGTGTCCGCCACGAGGACGGGGTGCGCGGGCGACGACTACTCGGACGCCTTGACGATGAAGCGGACCGCGTCGCCGACCGTCTTGAGGTTCTTGACCTCGTCGTCGGGGATCTTCACGTCGAACTTCTCCTCGGCGTTGACGACGATGGTCATCATCGAGATGGAGTCGATGTCGAGGTCGTCGGTGAACGACTTGTCCATCTCGACGGAGTCGGTGGCGATGCCCGTCTCGTCGTTGACAAGCTCGGCCAGGCCGGCGAGGACTTCTTCGTTGGACAGTGCCATGGTTCTCTCCTTGGGGGTTCTTCGGGTGTTCGTCAGTGACCGTAGGTCAGTTTAGGGGTGGGGTCGCGCCGGTCACGGGAGCACCACGACCTGCGCGCCGAACACCAGTCCGGCGCCGAAGCCGATCTGCAGCGCGAGTCCGCCGTGCAGCTCCGGGTGCTCCTCGAGCAGGCGGTGGGTGGCGAGCGGGATCGACGCGGCGGAGGTGTTGCCGGTGGTCTCGATGTCGCGGCCGATAGCGACGGTCTCGGGGAGCTTCAGCTGCTTCGCGAGCTCGTCGATGATGCGCATGTTCGCCTGGTGGGGGATGAACGCGGCGAGGTCCTCGGGCTGGACGCCCGCCTCCGCGAGCGCCTGCTTGGCGACCTTGGCCATCTCCCAGACCGCCCAGCGGAAGACCGACGGGCCGTCCTGGCGGAGGGTGGGCCATTCGGCGGTGCCGTCGCGGTAGGCCGCGAGCGGGTTGTCCATGCCGACGGTGTCCCACTTGGAGCCGTCGGATCCCCACACGGTCTTCGAGATGCCGGCGGTGTCGCTGGGGCCGACGACCGCGGCGCCCGCGCCGTCGCCCAGGAGGAAGGAGATGCTGCGGTCGGTCGACTTGACCAGCTCGGACAGCTTCTCGGCTCCGACGACGAGCACGTACTCGGCCAGGCCGGAGCGGATGAAGGAGTCGGCCTGGGCGATGCCGTAGGTGTAGCCGGCGCAGGCGGCCGAGATGTCGTACGCCGGGGCGGGGTTCGCGCCGATGCGGTCCGCGAGGAGCGCGGCCAGCGACGGGGTCTGCACGGTGTTGCTGATCGTGGAGACGAGCACGACGCCGATCTGGTCCGGGCGGATGCCCGCCTTCTCGATCGCCTCGAGGGAGGCGGTGGTCGCGAGGTCGACCGCGTGGATGTCGGCGGAGGCGCGGCGGCGCTCGATGATGCCGGTGCGCTGGCGGATCCACTCGTCGGAGGAGTTGATCGGCTCGATCAGGTCGTCGTTCGGGACGACGAGGTCGCCGCGTGCCGCGCCGATGCCGAGGATCCGGGTGTACGCGCTGCCGCTGGACTGGGTGAGGGAAGGGGTCGTCATGGGGTCTCTCCTGCTAGGCGGCGTGCTCGTCGAGGAAGGCGCGGGCGGCGTCCACGTCGTCGGGGGTCGTGATGGCGATGCTCGGCACGCCCTTGAGGCCGCGCTTGGCGAGGCCGACCAGCGCGCCGGCGGGTGCCAGCTCGATGATCCCGGTGACGCCCGCGTTGGCGAAGGCCGCCATGCAGAGGTCCCAGCGGACGGGGGAGGCGACCTGGCCGACGAGCAGCTCGAGGAACGCGGCACCGGAGTCGACGACCGACCCGTCGCGGTTCGTCCAGAGCCGGAGCGTCGGGTCGGAGGGGGTCAGCCCGGCGGCGACGCCGGCGAGGGAGTCGCGGGCGGGCGCCATGTAGCGGGTGTGGAAGGCGCCGGCCACCTGCAGGGGGATCACGCGGGTCCCGCGGAGCGGCTCCGCCTTGAGTGCCTCGAGCGCGTCGACCGCGCCGGCGACGACGATCTGCCCGCCGCCGTTGTAGTTGGCCGGCTCGAGGCCGAGCTCGTCGAGACGGGCGATCAGGGCCTGCTCGTCGCCGCCGAGGACCGCGCTCATCGCGGTCGGCTCGGCGGCGGCCGCAGCGGCCATGGCACGGGCGCGCTCGCGGACGAACACCAGCGCGTCGGCCTCGGTGAGGACTCCGGCTCCGGCGGCCGCGGTGATCTCGCCGACGGAGTGGCCGGCGATGCCCGCGATGCGATCGCGCCGTCCACCCTCGAGGAGGGCGGCGAGGCTCACGAGTCCCGCGGAGACGATCAGGGGCTGAGCGACCGCGGTGTCGCGGATGGTGTCCGCGTCCGAGACGGTGCCGTGCGCGGCGAGGTCGATGCCGACCGCCTCCGAGTGCGCGGCGACCTGCTCGGCCACGGAGGGGATCTCGAGCCAGGGGGCGAGGAATCCGGGGGTCTGGGAGCCCTGACCCGGGGCGACGACGACGATCACGGTATCCAGTCTTCCGATCTGCGCTCGCACGTGCGGCGCGTGGAGCCACTGACAAAGCACAAAGAGCTTGTCGCGGGTCTACAAGTGTTCAGGGGCGGGAGGGGTTCGGCGAGCGGAGGGCCTCAGCGTCGGGACGGCTTCCGGCGGACGGCGCCGTCCGGGTCGCTCATGGAGCCGAGGATGAGGGCGGACTGGAGGATGAGCGCCTCGCGGGCGCCCGTCGCGTCCCAGCCGATCACCTCGGCGACCCGCTTGAGGCGGTAGCGCACCGTGTTCGGGTGCACGAACAGCTCGCGGGCGGTCGCCTCGAGCGAGCGGCCGTTGTCGAGGTAGGCCCACAGCGTGGTCAGCAGCTCGGTCGAGTGCTTCTGCAGGGGCCGGTAGATCTGCGTGATGAGGCTCTGGCGGGCGAGCGGGTCGCCGGCGAGGGCGCGCTCGGGAAGGAGGTCGTCGGCGTTGACCGGTCGCGGCGCGTTCCGCCAGGAGCGGGCGACCGCGAACCCGGCGAGGGCCGCGCGGGCGCTGCGGGACGCCTCGACCAGGGTCGGCACCTCGTGGCCGAGGACGAGGTGGCCCGTCCCGAAGCCGGTCTCGAGCGCCTCCGCGATCTCGAGGAACGCGACCGGTGGACCGGTCTCCTCCGTGGCGTTCTCGCTCGGCTCGGCGCGGCCGATGACCAGGACGAGCCGGCTGCCCTGCACGCCGATCAGCACGTCGGCGTCCATGTGCCGGGCCGTGCGGCGCAGCTGGTCGACGTCGAGCATCTTGGGGGCGGTGCCCACCAGGACGGCGACCTCGCCGTGGCCGTGCCAGCCGAGGGCGGCGATCCGGCTGGGCAGCTCGTCGTCGGCCTCGCCCGTGAGGATCGAGTCGACGACCAGCGCCTCCAGGCGCGCGTCCCAGAGTCCTCGGGCCTCGGCGGCGCGCGCGTAGACGTCGGCCGCGGCGAAGGCGATCTCGCGCGAGTAGAGGAGGATCGCCTCGCGGAGGTCCTCCCCGCCGTTCTTGATCCGGTCCTCGACGACCTCGACCGTCACCTTGATCAGCTGCAGCGTCTGTGTCAGCGAGACGGAGCGCAGCAGCTCGCGGGGAGCGGCTCCGAACACGTCCGCCGCGATCCACGGCGTGGCCGACGGGTCGTCGAACCACGAGATGAACGAGGTGATGCCGGCCTGGGCGACGAGGCCGACCGCCGAGCGCCGACCGGGGGGCATGCTGCCGTACCAGGGCAGCGTGTCCTCGAGTCGCTTGATCGTCTGCGTCGAGAGCTCACCGGCGAGGGTGCGCAGCCAGGCGAGGGTCTGCTCCTTCGTGCGGGGAGCGTCCGGCCGGGTGGCCGGACGCTCCGCCGCAGGAGCAGGACCCCGCGCACTCGACGGTGCGGGTTCCTGCGAGAGCACGGACTCGTCCGTCAGCTCTCGCCGCCCGCGTTGCCGGTGGTGCCGGCGTTGACGTCGAGGAGGCGGTACTTCTCGATCGCCTGGACGGCGAGCGAGGGGTCGACCTCGCCGCGCTTGGCGAGCAGCTGCAGCGTCCGCACGACGACCGAGGGGCCGTCGATCTGGAAGTAGCGCCGCGCCGCCGCACGGGTGTCCGAGAAGCCGAAGTCGTCCGCGCCGAGCGTCGCGAAGTCGCCCGGGATGAACTGGCGCAGCTGGTCGGGGACCTGGTGCGAGAAGTCCGAGACGGCGACGAAGGGGCCCTTCGCGTCGGCCAGCTTCTGCGTCACGTACGGCACCTGCTCGGCGTCCTCGGGGTGGAGGAAGTTGTGCTGCTCGGCCTTGATGCCGTCGCGGCGCAGCTCGTTCCACGAGGTGACCGACCAGACGTCCGCCGAGACGCCCCAGTCCTCGGCGAGGAGCTTCTGCGCCTCGATCGCCCACGGCACCGCGACGCCCGAGGCGAGGAGCTGGGCCTTCGGCCCGTCCCACTGGCCCCAGGAGATGCGGTGGATGCCGCGGACGATGCCCTCGACGTCGACGTCCTCCGGCTCCTTCGGCTGCACGATCGGCTCGTTGTAGACCGTGATGTAGTACATGACGTTCGGGTCGGTGTGCTTCCCGCCGTACATGCGCTCGAGTCCGGACTGCACGATGTGCGCGATCTCGTACCCGTAGGCCGGGTCGTAGCTCACGACGGCGGGGTTGGTCGCCGCGAGGATCGGGGAGTGCCCGTCCGCGTGCTGGAGGCCCTCGCCGGTCAGCGTGGTGCGTCCCGCGGTGGCGCCGATCATGAAGCCGCGCGACATCATGTCGCCGGCCGCCCAGATCGCGTCGCCCGTGCGCTGGAACCCGAACATCGAGTAGAAGACGTAGACCGGGATGAGCGGCTCGCCCTGCGTCGAGTACGAGGTGCCGATCGCGGTGAACGCCGCGAGGGCGCCCGCCTCGTTGATGCCGACGTGGAGGATCTGGCCCTGCGGGCTCTCCTTGTAGGCCAGGAGGAGCTCGCGGTCGACCGACGTGTAGTGCTGGCCGCGCGGGTTGTAGATCTTCGCGTTCGGGAAGAACGCGTCCATGCCGAAGGTGCGCGCCTCGTCCGGGATGATCGGGACGACGCGGTTGCCGAAGTCCTTCGAGCGGAGGATGTCCTTCAGGATGCGGACGAACGCCATGGTGGTGGCGATCTCCTGCGTCCCGGAGCCCTTCTTGCCGACCGCGTAGGCCGAGTCCTCGGGAAGGTTCAGCTGCGTGTACTTCGAGCGGCGCTCGGGGAGGTAGCCGCCGAGCGCGCGGCGGCGCTCCTGCAGGTACTCGATCGCCTCGTCGTTCTGACCGGGGTGGTAGTACGGCGGGAGGTAGGGGTTCTCCTCGAGCTGCGCGTCCGTGATCGGGATGCGCATGGTGTCGCGGAACGACTTGAGGTTGTCCAGCGTCATCTTCTTCATCTGGTGGGTCGCGTTGCGGCCCTCGAAGCTGCGGCCGAGACCGTAGCCCTTGATGGTGTGGGCGAGGATGACGGTGGGCTGGCCCTTGTGCTCCGTCGCGGCCTTCATGGCCGCGTAGATCTTGCGGTAGTCGTGGCCGCCGCGGCGCAGGCCCCAGATCTGCTCGTCGGAGTAGCCCTCGACGAGCTTCTTGGCGCGCGGGTCGCGGCCGAAGAAGTTCTCGCGGACGTAGGCGCCGTCCTCCGTCTTGTAGGTCTGGAAGTCGCCGTCGGGCGTCTTGTTCATCAGGTCGAGCAGCGCGCCTTCGGTGTCGCGGGCGAGCAGGTCGTCCCACTCGCGGCCCCAGATGAGCTTGATGACGTTCCAGCCCGCGCCGCGGAAGTACGACTCGAGCTCCTGCACGATCTTGCCGTTGCCGCGGACGGGTCCGTCGAGGCGCTGGAGGTTGCAGTTGACGATGAAGTTCAGGTTGTCGAGGCCGTCGTTCGCGGCGACCTGGAGCTGACCGCGCGACTCGACCTCGTCCATCTCGCCGTCGCCGAGGAACGCCCAGACCTGCTGGTCGGAGGCGTCCTTGATGCCGCGGTTGGTGAGGTACTTGTTCGCCTGCGCCTGGTAGATCGCGTTGATCGGGCCGAGGCCCATCGACACGGTCGGGAACTGCCAGAACTCCGGCATGAGCCGCGGGTGCGGGTAGCTGGAGAGCCCGCCGCCCCGGTGCGACTTCTCCTGGCGGAAGCCGTCGAGCTGGTGCTCGCTCAGGCGTCCCTCGAGGAAGGCGCGCGCGTACGGGCCGGGGGAGGCGTGGCCTTGGATGAAGACCTGGTCGCCGCCGCCCGGGTGGTCCTGGCCGCGGAAGAAGTGGTTGAAGCCGACCTCGTACAGCGAGGCGCTCGACGCGTACGTCGAGATGTGGCCGCCGACCCCGATGCCGGGACGCTGCGCGCGGTGCACGAGGATGGCCGCGTTCCAGCGGATCCACGCGCGGTAGCGGCGCTCGACGTCCTCGTCGCCCGGGAAGTCGGGCTCGTTCTCGGGCGCGATGGTGTTGATGTAGTCCGTGGTGGGCACCATCGGCACGCCGAGGTGGAGCTCCTTGGAGCGCTTGAGGAGGCTGAGCATGACGTCGCGCCCGCGACCCCGGCCCCGCTCCTCGACGAGCGCATCGAGCGACTCGTTCCACTCCGACGTTTCCTCGGGGTCCGAGTCCACGTGACCGACGGAATACGGGTCCTGATCGTTAACAGTCACCCTCGACCTCTCTCTGGGGGCAGATCGTGCCCGAGACATCACTCTCATGAAGCGGTGCGGATCCGCGGATCCGGGGCTCGGATGACGAGCCGCGCGCGGGCACCTCCGTCAGCCTAGCGATTCCCGTGCCCCGAACCTGGAATCGCACTGTGGTGATCCACGAGGAATGAGCGCCGACGACTGTAGGAGAGCGCCAGACGGGACGCGTCGACCGGCCCGTGATCGGGGGAGACGGGATGTTCCTTGGAGTCTGCGCGGAGCGGGTCTAGCATTGCCCCTCGTGCTCGCGCGACTCTCGTGCGCACGGAAGGACATCGGACCGATGGCTCTCGAGAAGCTGACCCTGGCTCCCGACTTCGAACTCGCGAACCAGTACGGCGAGCGCATCCAGCTGGGCGACTTCCACGGGCGGCGCAACGTCGCCCTGGTGTTCTTCCCCCTCGCCTTCTCCGGCACCTGCACGGGCGAGTTCTGCGCGCTGCGCGAGAACCTCTCCCTCTTCGAGCACGCCGACGTGGAGCTGATCGGCATCTCTGTCGACTCCAAGCACACGCTGCGCGCCTGGGGCGAGAAGCAGGGCTACGACTTCACGCTCCTCTCCGACTTCTGGCCGCACGGCGACGTCGCCAAGCAGTACGGCGTGTTCACCGAGGCGAAGGGCTACGCGACCCGCGCGACCTTCCTCATCGACAAGGCCGGCGTCATCCGGGACACGTTCATGACCGCCCCGGGCGAGCCTCGCTCGATCGACGCCTACCGCGCCGCCATCGACGCGCTCGCCCCCGCGCACGTCTGACCCTCCGGAGGCGGACCGCCCCGGTCGTCAGCTGAGGATGTTGACGGCCCGGGAGATCACGAGGGCCAGCAGGACGAATCCGGTGAACGCCTCGGCGATCATCAGGAGCTTCATCCGGCTCGACAGCGGCATCGTGTCGGTCGGGCTGAACGCCATGGTGTTCGTCGTCGACACCGAGAGGTAGTCGACGAAGCCGGGCCGCCAGTCGGCGCGCTCGGAGGAGGTCGCGGCGACCTCGGGCGCGGTGTCGCGGTAGGTGTCCTGCGGGAAGGCGAAGTCGGCCGCCGGCAGCTCGGTGCGGGTAAGCGTTCCGCGGGCGACCGGACCGCCGCGGTCGAGCTCCCAGAACAGCAGCGCGTACGCGACGACGTTGGTGACCCAGACCTGGAGCGCGGTGAGCAGCAGCGGAGGGCCGTCGGCCGTCCCGTCGACGAGGTCGATCACCACGGCGACCACGTTCACCTGGTTCGCCACGGCGAGCACGACCGCCAGGGCGATGGAGACCCCGCGCGACCAGCGCGTCTCGCTGTCGAGCCGGTGCGGGTTGACGACGAACAGCGGCACGAGCAGCGCGAGCGTGATGCCGGCGGCGACGAGGCGGACCACCGAGGTGTCGGCGCTGTGGCCGGCCACGTTCAGGGCGACGGCCACGAGGATCGCGGCGGAGGCGGGCCAGCGGCTCTCGGCGCGCCGCCTCGCCCGGGAGTCGCTGTCGGCGGTCATGTGCCGAGGCTAGTGCCCGCAGGGGGCCGCTCCGCCTGCCGTAGGATCGAGTCGATCGTCCGCGGGTGCTCCCGCGACGGGGGCCTTTAGCTCAGTTGGTAGAGCGCCACGTTTACACCGTGGATGTCATCGGTTCGAGCCCGGTAGGGCCCACCACATCCGACGATCGGACACTGCGCGTCAGCGGGACTGGCGGCGCTTGTAGGGCTTCGGCTGGCCCTTGACGATCGGGGCGCGCCCGGTCCCCTTGGAGGCCTTGGCCTTGCCTCCCGACTTCGGGGCCGCCTCCGGCTCGTCGCCGAGCGCGGCGAGCTCCTCGCGGGCCGAGGCGAGGCGCTGCCGCCCGGCCGCGGTGAGGGTCGTGGCGGCGGCACCGGGCTCGAAGAGCGGCTTGCCGAGGTCGAGCTCGACGGCGGCGACGGAGGAGTCGAGCTTCTGCCGCGAGATGCCGAGGCGCTCGGCGGCGCGCACGAAGTGCAGCTCCTCGGCGACCGCCACGAAGTGGCGCAGCTGGCTGATCTTCATCCCGAACCCTTCACGGCCGCTCCCTGCGGCACGACCACGGTACGCGGTCCGGGAGGGGGCGCCGACCGCCGGGAGCGCCGTCGGGAGCAGCGGCGACCCGTCGATCCGCGCCAGAGGCCCCGGCGGACATTGCCGGACGGAGGCGGGAGGCCTACGGTCGCGCCCGTGGGCGGTCCCGAAGCCGGCCACGGAGAGAGGCCGACGTGGGCGCGCTCATCTACAGCTCGATCGCGTCGCTCGACGGCTACGTGAACGACGCGGACGGCGGATTCGCCTGGGCGGAGCCGCGACCCGCCGTGCACCGCTTCATCACGGAGCGCGAGGGGCGGGTGCGCACGTACCTGTACGGGCGGCGCATGTACGAGGTCATGCGCGCGTGGGAGCAGACCTGGGCCCTCGCGGAGGAGTTCGCGTTCATCCGCGACTTCCAGGAGATGTGGCGGGCGGCCGACAAGGTCGTGTACTCGACGACACTGGAGTCGGCCGAGACCCGCCGCACCCGCGTCGAGGGCGGGTTCGACCCGGTCGTCGTCGCCGCGCAGGTCAGCGCCGCCGACCACGACGTCTCGATCGGCGGGCCGACCCTCGCCCGGCACGCGCTGCTCGCCGGGATCGTCGACGAGGTGCAGGTCTACACGGTGCCGGTGGCGGTGGGCGGCGGGACCCACTTCCTCCCGTGCGGGTTCCACGCGCGCCTCGACCTGCGCGAGGAGCACCGCTTCGCCGACGGCACGGTCTTCACGCGCTACAGCGTGCGGCGCTGAGACCGGCTACTCGGCGCCGACCAGCGCGGCGATCCGCGAGGCGAGCCGGGCGCCCTGAGCGCGTCCGGCGCGGGCGGAGGCGGCGCGGACGGCCGGGTCGAGCGAGTTCGGGCCGAAGGCGCGCACCGACTCCTCGTCGGCGTAGAGCACCTCGACCCGCGAGTCCGCGAGGGCGTCGAGCTCGCCGGTCGGGATCAGGCCCGCGCCGGGCGTGCCGACTCCCGGCAGCGGAGTGACGATCAGGACCCAGTCGGCTCCCGCGGCGAGGTCGGCGTTGCTGCCGGAGCGCACGCCGCCGTCCATGTAGCGGACGCCGTCGATGCTGACGGGAGGCCAGACCCCGGGGACGGCGCAGCTGGCGGAGATCGCGTCGACGAGGCCGACACCGCTCTCGCGGTCGAACACGCGCAGCTCACCGGTGGCCGTGTCGACCGCGGTGATGAGCAGACGCTGCTCGGGCCAGTCGGCGTCGCCCACGCGGGCCGAGATGACGGCCCGGCGCGTGTCCTCGGGGAGCGTCTCGGCCTCGAGCGCGAGGGTGCCGATGCGGCGCCGCGCGTCCTGGGGCGAGGTCGCGCCCTCGACGGCCGCGGCGAAGAGGGCCTGGAGGCGCTCACCGTCGACGTCCGCTCCGATCTCGGCGGACTCCTCCTGGAGCTGGGCCTCGTACGACTCGTCGAGGCCGGTGCCGGTGCTCAGCTGCGCGGCGACCGCGGAGCCCGCGGAGGTGCCGATGAAGGTCGTCGACGGATCGAGCAGGAGGCGGGCCGCCTCGGGGGAGGCGTCGGCGAGGCCGCGGAGGACGCCGAGCTCCCAGGCGATTCCGGCGAGGCCGCCGCCGGCGAGGACGAGTGCACCAGGCATGGGGGAGGTCCTTTCGATCAGGATCAGGAGGGGGCGGGCGCTGCGGAGCGCCGCAGCACCAACGCTGTCACATCGTCGTGCGCGTCGTCTGCGAGAGCATGCAGACGCTCGAAGAGAGCGGGGTCGTCGTTGCTCCGCACCAGCTCGGCGAGACGGTCGAGCGCGTCGAGGCGCCCGCCGAAGACGTCGAGCAGGCCGTCGCTGCAGGAGAAGAGCGCGTCGCCGGGGGCGAGCACGCGCTGCTCCTCCTCCCAGGAGACGTCGGCGGCGATGCCGAGCGGGACGCCGGTGGAGGCGAGCCGCTCCGAGGTGCCGTCGGCGCGCAGCAGGAGGGTGAGGCCGTGGCCGCTGTCCACGAACGCGACGGCGCCGCTCGCGAGGTCGACCCGGGCGATCAGCGCGGTCGCGAACATCCCGGTCGCGGTCAGGTCGGGCAGGAGCTGGCGGTTGACGGCCTCGACGGCTGCCGCGGGAGGGAGCTCCGGCCGCGCCTGGAACGCGGAGCGGATCGCGGAGGCGACGATCGCCGCCGAGACCCCCTTGCCCATCACGTCGACCAGCTCGAGGGAGAGGTCGTCCCCGCTGCGGCGCCACGCCGTGTAGTCGCCGGCGACGTCGTGCAGCGGCGTGGTCAGCGAGTCGAGGCTCCACTCGCCGAGGTCGAGGCGCTGGGGCCGGAGCCGCTCCTGCGTCTCGCTCGCGCGTCCGGAGAAGGCGATCTCGCGCAGCTCCCGCTCGGCCCACCGGCCGAGGTCCTCGAGGATCTCGCGCTCCTCCTCCGAGAAGCCGCGCACCTCGCTGTCGATGATGCAGATCGTGCCGACGCGGAGGCCGTCCCCGACGACGAGCGGGCGGCCCGCGTAGAAGCGCACGTGAGGGGATCCGGTGACGACTCCGCGGTCGGCGAACCGCGGATCGGCGGTGGCGTCCTCGACGACGAGGATGTCGCCCTGCTGGACCGTGACGTCGCACATCGAGTCGGCGCGCAGCATCCTGCTCGCCCGCGCCGAGCGCTGGGGCGACTTCGTGAACTGCGTCGACTCCTCGAGGATGTTGATCTCGGCGAGGGGGACGCGCAGGAGCCGGCGGGCGATGCGGGTGATCCTGTCGAAGCGCTCCTGGGGGGTGCTCAGGCCGATCCCGAGCTCGGCGATCGCGGCGAGGCGGGCGCGCTCGGTCGGCTCGCTCACGTGCGGGTCCGGGCGAGTGCCCAGAGGTTCTGCCCGTCGACACGGCGGTAGGAGAACTCGGTGACGAGGGCGTGGATGAACGGGATCCCGCGGCCTGCCTCGTCCCACTCGTCCGGCATGTCGCGGGGATCGGCGACCTCGGCGGGCGCCTCCTCGGCGGAGTCGTTGAGCGAGGCGCGCAGCTCGGTCGCGTCGACGCGGATCTCGACCAGGCAGATGATGTGCCGGTACGACCGGGCGTGCTGGACGATGTTCGAGGTCAGCTCGACCAGCGCGGTCTCGAACGACATCCGGTCGACCGGCGCGACGCCCGGCTCCTCGAGCCACAGCTCCTCGAGCGCCTCGTGGACGGCGGTGACGCCGTCCTCGGGCGGCGTGCGCACGACGAAGGAGCGCTCAGGCACGGTAGGCCTCCTCGACGGTCTCGGCGCTCCCGAGCAGGCGGTCGAGGTTGGACAGGCCGAGCACCATGGCGGGCTGCTCGCCGGCGGCGGCCACGCGCAGCTCGCCGCCCGCCTTACGCGCCTCCTTGAGTCCGGCGACGAGGACGCCGAGCCCGGACGAGTCGAGGAACTCGACGGCCGCCAGGTCGACGACCACGCGGACCTCTCCCGCCTCGAGCGCGCGCTGGAGGACCGCTTCGAGCTCCCACGCCGTGGACAGGTCGAGCCGGCCGACGGGGCGGATCACCACGATGTCGGGCTCGATCCGCTCGGTGCTGATCCTCGAGCTGGGCTCCATGGTGTCCTCCTGACGGGACGGCACGCGGTTCCGCAGGGCTCGGAGACGTGGTGAGGACGCGGTCGGGCGCGCGACCGAGGGGCTCCGGATCCGATGCGGGGGTGAATCGGGGAGTTCGTCCGCCTCCGACCGTACAAGGGAACGGGGCGCCCCGTGGGAGGCGTGACCGCATCCGCGCTGCGACAGGCGGTGCGCGGCCCGGGGGAGGAGGCCCCGCTCAGCCCCTCGCGGCGGCGAGAGCGTCGGCGGCGAGCCGCACGGAGGCGTCTCGGCCGGTCAGCCAGAGCGGCACGGAGCGGGCGCGGAGCCCCGCCGAATCGAGCGCCGGGACCGCGTCCGCGTCCTCCTCGCCGACGAGCCAGGCGTCGAGGAGGCCGCCCCCGCTCCGGGCTCCGTAGTGCCGGCCGACGGCCTCGGCGGAGGTCTCGACGCCGATCGCTCTGAGGCAGGCGTCGGCCATGCCGCGCACCACCGCGCCTCCGATGACGGGGGAGACGCCCACGACGGGTGCGGAGGTCCGGCGGAGGGCGTCCGCGATCCCGGGCACTCCGAGGATCGTGCCGATCGAGACGACGGGATTGGAGGGGGCGACGAGCACCGCGTCGGTGTCGGCGATCGCCTCCAGCACGCCCGGGGCGGGGCGGGCGCTCTCCACCCCCTGCTGGACGAAGCGGCGCGCGGGCGCTGACGCCCGAAGCCGCACCCACCACTCCTCGAAGTGGAGGAGCCGCACGCCCTCGCCGGGAAGGTCGACCTCGACGTGGGTCTCGACGTCCTGGTCCGACATCGGCAGCAGGCGGACCCCCAGCGGCCAGCGGGCGGTGATCCGGGCGGTCGCCTCCGAGAGGGTGAGGCCGTCGCGCAGCATCGAGCTGCGGGCGATGTGGGTGCCGAGGTCGAGGTCGCCCAGGGTGAACCACGGCCAGCCGACGCCGAAGGCGGTGAGCTCGGCCGAGACCCGCTCGCTCTCGCCGGCCCGCCCCCAGCCGCGCTCCGTGTCGTTCACTCCGCCGAGCGCGTAGGTGATCGAGTCGAGGTCGGGGCAGACCTTGAGGCCGGTGAGCCACATGTCGTCGCCGGTGTTGACGACGACGGTGATCTCGCTCGCCTCGCCGCCGGCGGCCTCGAGATCGCGGAGGTGCTCGCGGACCGCCGAGGTGAAGCGGGCGCCGCCGACGCCTCCGGCCAGGATCGTGATGCGCATCCGCCCACGCTAGCGGCACCGACGGATTCCTCCCCCGGCGAGCCTTAATGCTGCGGATCCGCGCCGGAAACACCGGGGAAACGTCGAACCCCGACGATGAAGCCCTGTCCCCGGAGCCTGACGGTCCGTCATTGCCTTCGGGCCCGGCGGGGACCACAGTGGGTCCACGTCCCCGGCTCCGCACCGCCCGGCGGAGCACACCGGAGTCGGACAGGGACGCCCGAGCATGGAGGTACCGATGACCATCGTCCGCGCAGCGATCACCCAGACGACCTGGACCGGCGACAAGGAGTCGATGCTCGACAAGCACGAGCGGATGGCCCGGGACGCCGCAGCCGACGGCGCGCAGATCGTCTGCTTCCAGGAGCTGTTCTACGGCCCGTACTTCGGCATCACCCAGGACAAGAAGTACTACCGCTACGCCGAGCCCGCCGACGGGCCGATCGTGCAGCGCTTCGCGGCCCTCGCGAAGGAGCTGGGCGTGGTGATGATCCTCCCGATCTACGAGGAGGAGCAGACCGGCGTCTACTACAACACCGCGGTCGTGGTCGACGCCGACGGGACGATCCTCGGCAAGTACCGCAAGCACCACATCCCGCACCTGGACCGCTTCTGGGAGAAGTTCTACTTCCGGCCCGGGAACCTCGGCTTCCCGGTCTTCGACACCGCGGTCGGCAAGGTCGGCGTCCACATCTGCTACGACCGCCACTTCCCGGAGGGCTGGCGGGAGCTGGGCCTGAACGGCGCCCACCTCGTCTTCAACCCCAACGCCACCAAGCCCGGCCTGTCGAACCGCCTCTGGGAGGTCGAGGGCCCGGCGGCCGCGGTGGCGAACGGCTACTTCGTGCTGCAGCCCAACCGCGTCGGCCGGGAGGACAACGAGTACGGCGACCTCGCGGTCGACTTCTACGGCACCAGCCAGATCATCGATCCGCGGGGGGAGTTCGTCGGGGAGCGGGGCTCGGGCGAGGCCGAGGAAATCCTGATCCGCGACCTCGAGATGGACATGGTGCAGGAGATGCGCGACGACTGGCAGTTCTACCGGGACCGCCGGCCGGAGTCGTACACCAGCATCCCGAAGCCGTGACCGCAGACCGAGACGGGGAAGACCGATGAAGACCCTCATCACCGGCGGGACGGTCGTCAACGCGACCGGCACCGGAGCCGCAGACGTCCTGATCGACGGCGAGACCATCGCCGCCGTCCTCGCCCCCGGCTCCACGCTGCTGGGCTTCGACCTGGCGGCCCACGTCGACCGGGTGATCGACGCGCGCGGCAAGTACGTCATCCCGGGCGGGATCGACGCGCACACGCACATGGAGATGCCGTTCGGCGGCACCTCCGCCTCGGACACCTTCGAGACCGGCACGCGCGCCGCGGCCTGGGGCGGCACGACGTCGATCGTCGACTTCGTAGTGCAGTACCCGGGCGAGAGCGTCGTCGACCGGTTCCAGGCGTGGCAGGAGAAGGCGGCCGGCAACTGCGCGATCGACTACGGCTTCCACCAGATCCTCTCGGACGTGCAGGACTCCTCGCTCGTCGCGATGGACGAGCTGATGCGCGAGGGGGTGACCAGCTTCAAGCTGTTCATGGCCTACAAGGGCGTGTTCCTCTCGGACGACGGGCAGATCCTCCGGGCGTTCCAGAAGGGCGCGGAGAACGGCGCGATGATGATGATGCACGCCGAGAACGGCGCCCTCATCGACGAACTGGTGAAGCAGACCCTCGCCGCCGGGAACACCGCGCCGTACTTCCACGGCACCTCTCGCCCCTGGCAGGCGGAGGAGGAGGCGACGCACCGGGCGATCATGATCGCCGACCTCACCGGCGCGCCGCTGTACGTGGTGCACGTCTCCGCGAAGCAGGCGGTGGAGCAGATCGCCCAGGCCCGCGACCGCGGCATGAACGTCTTCGGGGAGACCTGCCCGCAGTACCTCTACCTCTCGCTCGAGGAGCAGCTCGGCGCGCCGGGCTTCGAGGGCGCGAAGTGGGTGTGCTCCACGCCGCTGCGCTCGAAGGCGGAGGGGCATCAGCACCACATGTGGCAGTCGCTGCGCACCAACGACATCCAGATGGTCTCGACCGACCACTGCCCCTTCTGCATGAAGGGCCAGAAGGACATGGGGATCGGCGACTTCTCGAAGATCCCCAACGGCATCGGCTCGGTGGAGCACCGGATTGACCTGATGTACCAGGGCGTGGTGTCGGGGCAGATCTCCCTGCCGCGCTGGGTCGAGCTCACCTCGACCACCCCGGCGCGGATGTTCGGGATGTACGGGAGGAAGGGCGTCATCCAGCCCGGGGCCGACGGCGACGTCGTCGTCTACGACCCGAGCGGGCACACCTCGATCGGGATCGGCGAGGGCCGAAGCCACCACATGAACATGGACTACTCGGCCTGGGAGGGCTTCGAGATCGACGGCCACGTCGACACGGTGATCTCCCGCGGCAGGGTCGTCGTCGACGACGGCTCCTACGTCGGCACGAAGGGCGACGGGGCGTACATCCCGCGCGGTCTGAGCCAGTACCTGATCTGAGCCGGCACCCGATCCGAGCCAGCACCTGATCGAGCAGAAGGAACCCCATGGACTTCGGAGTCGTCCTCCAGACCAACCCGCCCGCCTCGCGCACCGTCGCGCTCGCCGTCCTCGCGGAGACGCACGGCTTCGACTACGCGTGGACCTTCGACTCGCACCTGCTCTGGCAGGAGCCCTACGTGATCTACTCGCAGATCCTCGAGAGGACGCACCGGATCACGGTCGGCCCGATGGTCACCAACCCCGCCACGCGCGACTGGACGGTCATCGCCTCGCTGCACGCGACGCTCAACGAGATGTACGGGAACCGCACGGTGTGCGGGATCGGACGCGGCGACTCGGCGGTGAGGGTGACCGGAGGAGCTCCGACGACGCTCAAGACGCTGCGGGAGTCGATCCACGTCATCCGCGAGCTCGCCAACAGCCGTCCGGTCGAGTACAACGGCCAGACGCTGCAGTTCCCGTGGAGCCGGGGCTCGTCCCTGGAGATGTGGGTGGCCGCCTACGGCCCGCTCGCCCTGAAGCTCGCGGGCGAGGTCGGCGACGGCTTCATCCTGCAGCTGGCCGACGTGGACATCGCGCGCTGGATGATCGGCGCCGTCAAGGAGGCGGCGGCGAACGCCGGCCGGGATCCCGAGTCGCTGCAGTTCTGCGTCGCGGCGCCGATGTACATCGGCATCGACCGGGAGCACATGCGCGACCAGTGCCGCTGGTTCGGCGGGATGGTCGGCAACCACGTGGCCGACATCGTGGGCCGCTACGGCGCCTCCGGAGCGGTGCCGCAGGCGCTGACGGACTACATCGCCGGGCGCGAGGGCTACGACTACAACGAGCACGGCCGCGCGGGCAACAGCCACACCGCCTTCGTGCCGGACGAGATCGTCGAGCGCTTCTGCGTGCTGGGCACGGCGGACGAGCACATCGAGAAGCTCCGGGCGCTCGCCGACATCGGCGTGACGCAGTTCGCGGGATACCTCCAGCACGACAACAAGGAGGAGACGCTGCGCGTGTACGGCGAGCGGGTCATCCCGGAGCTGCGCGAGCACATCGTGGCCCGCGCATGAGACCGGCCCTCGCGCGCGGGCTCGTGCTCGGCGCCGGCGGGCTCCTCCTGCTCGCGCTCGTGTGGGAGGGCTGGAAGGCGCTCGGGCCCGAGGCCGGGGTGGTCGTCGGAGGAGTCACGGTGCTCCCGCGCACGAGCGCCATCGCGATGCCCCACCTCTGGGAGATCGCGGCCCGGCTCGGCGAGCCGGTCACCGGAGCGCGGAACGCCCCGGCGCTCTGGTCGGCCGTCCTGGGGGCGAGCGCCTTCTCGCTCGGGATCGCCGCGGTCGGCTGGGTCGTCGGCACGGTCGTGGGGCTGCTCCTGGCTCTCCTGATGCAGCGGTTCCGCACGGCGGAGTCGGCGGTGCTGCCTTGGATCGTGCTGAGCCAGACGGTGCCCCTGATCGCGATCGCCCCACTGGTGCGGCGCTGGGGGTCGCAGCTCGAGCTCGGACCGGTGACCTGGGAGAACTGGATGTCGGTGGCCCTGATCGCCTCCTACCTCGCGTTCTTCCCCGTCTCGATCGGGGCGCTCCGCGGGCTCGGCTCGCCGACGGCCCACCAGGTCGAGCTGATGCACGTCTACGGCGTCGGCTGGTGGAAGACGCTGGTGCGCCTGAGGCTGCCGGCGAGCGTGCCCTACCTGCTGCCGGCCCTCCGGCTCGGAGCGGTCAGCGCCGTCGTCGGCACGATCGTCGCCGAGGTCTCGATCGGCCTGCGCGGCGGGATCGGCCGCATGATCATCGAGTTCGCCTCCGCTGCCGGGGGCGACCCCGCCAAGCCCTGGGCGCCGATCCTCGGGGCGGTGCTGGTGGGCCTCGCGGCCGCCGGCTCCGTCGCTCTGCTCGGCACCCTCCTCCGTCCGTACCGCCGAGGGGAGCAGCCCGCATGAGCCCTGCAGGATCCGCGGTCGTCGTCGACTCCGTCACGAGGACCTTCACCACCGCCCGCGCCGCGAGCGTCACGGCGCTCCAGGACGTCTCGCTCGAGGTGGCCGCGGGGGAGTTCGTCTCGCTGATCGGCCCGTCCGGCTGCGGCAAGTCGACGCTGCTGCGGCTGATCGCCGACCTCGACGAGCCGGACTCCGGCTCGATCGCCGTGTTCGGCAAGACGGCCCGGCAGGCGAGGCTCGACCAGGACTACGGGATCGCGTTCCAGCAGGCGGGCCTCCTGCCGTGGCGCACGATCCGGGCGAACATCGCCCTGCCGCTGGAGCTGCACGGCGTCGCCGCGACCGCCCGGCGCTCGCGCGTCGACGAGCTGCTGGCGCTGGTCGGGCTCGGCGACTTCGCCGACTCCTACCCGGACCAGCTCTCCGGCGGGATGCAGCAGCGCGTCGCCATCGCGCGGGCGCTCGCCGAGAGCCCGCGTCTGCTCCTCATGGACGAGCCGTTCGGGGCGCTCGACGAGATGACCCGCGAGCGGATGCAGACGGAGCTGCTGCGGATCCGGCGCGAGACCGGCGCCGCCGTCGTCTTCGTCACCCATTCGATCCCGGAGGCGGTGTTCCTCTCGGACCGCGTCGTGGTGATGTCGCCGCGGCCGGGCAGGATCCGCGACGTCCTCCCGGTCGGACTCGCCGGAGCATCCGAGCGCGACGCGGCGGTCAGGGAGGACACGGCGTTCTTCCGCGACGTGAGCGCCGTGCGCGAGCTGCTGCACGGCGATCCCGCCGCCGTGCCGCGCGGAGTGGAGAGCCGGTGAGCACGACGGCGCTGGCGCGCAGCGTGCTCGCGCCGGTCGTGCTCGGGATCGCCGCGGTCCTGCTCTGGCAGGCCGGGGTCACCGCTCTGGCGATCCAGCCGTTCGTGCTCCCGTCGCCGCTGGCGATCGGACGGGAGTTCGCCGCGAACCTCGGCTCCGTCGCCGAGGGCAGCGCGGTGACCGGCCGCAACGCGCTGGTCGGCCTGCTGGTCGGCGCAGTGCTGGCGGTCGTGGTCGCCGGACTCTCGGCGCTCGCGCGGGTGTTCGACGGACTGGTCGCGCCGATCGTGGCCGCGGCCGCTGTCGTGCCGATCGTCGCCCTCGCTCCGGTGCTCTACACGATGTTCGGAGCGAACGCCGAGACCGCGAGGCAGCTCGTCGCGGCGCTCGCCGTGTTCGTGCCGGTGTACGTGACGACGCTGCGCGGGCTGCGGCAGGCCGCTCCGGTGCACCGCGACCTGCTGAAGGCCTACGCGGCGACCCCCTGGCAGACCGCCCGCACGATCACGCTGCCGGGAGCGGTGCCCTACGTCTTCACGGGGCTCCGCATCGCCTCCTCGCTCGCGGTGATCTCGGCGCTGGTCGCCGAGTACTTCGGCGAACCCGTGGGCGGGCTCGGCAAGTCGATCACGACGGCGGCCTCGGGCAGCGACTACGCGCTCGCCTACGCCTACGTCCTGGGCGCCGTGCTCGTCGGCCTCGCGTTCTACTGCGTGACGGCCGCGCTCGAGGCGTTCGCGCTGCGCCGCAGCCGGCTGCGCTGAGCGCGGCGCCGCGCGTCCCCGCACCCTCCTCGGTCCTCCCGATTCCCGACTCCCGATTCCCGACTCCACCCGACGCACCATCCGCACCGCCCGCATCATCGGCGCCACCTGCACCACAGCACCACCTGCACCACAGCACCACCTGCACCGCCGCACCACGGGCGCGCCGCACCGGCGACCCCGCAGACCGCACCAGGAGGACCCGTGACCAGACGCACCCGCATCACCCTGACGACGACCGCCGCCTTCGCGGCCGTGGGCCTCGCGCTCACCGGCTGCAGCGCCTCCGGCGGCTCCGACCCGGGGTCGGACTCCGGCTCCGGCGGCCTCACGCCGGTCACCCTGCAGCTGCAGTGGGTGGCCCAGGCGCAGTTCGCCGGGTACTACGCCGCGCTCGACCAGGGCTACTACGAGGACGAGGGCCTCGACGTGACGATCGCCGAGGGAGGAGGCGACATCGTCCCCCAGGACGTGCTCGCCTCGGGCGACGCCGACTACGCGATCTCCTGGGTGCCCAAGGTCCTCGGCTCGATCGAGCAGGGGGCCGGGATCACCGACGTCGCGCAGATCTTCGAGCGCAGCGCCACCACGCAGATCTCCTTCAAGGACAAGGGGATCACCTCGCCCGCCGACCTCGCCGGGAAGAGCGTGGGCAGCTGGGGCTACGGCAACGAGTGGGAGCTGTTCGCCGGCATGCAGAAGGACGGCGTCTCCCTCGACGACATCTCGCTGGTGCAGCAGCAGTTCGACATGAACGGCTTCCTCGCGGGCGACATCGACGCGGCCCAGGCGATGACCTACAACGAGTACGCCCAGGTCCTCGAGACCGTGAACCCCGCCACAGGCGAGCTGTACCGGCCGGACGATCTGAACGTCATCAGCTGGAACGACGTGGGCACCGCGATGCTCCAGGACGCGATCTGGGCGGACGCGGGCAGGCTCGCCGACGACGACGCGTACGCCGAGCAGACGGTCGCCTTCATCAAGGCCTCGATCAAGGGCTGGATCTTCGCGAAGGACGACCCGCAGGCGGCGGCCGACATCGTCACCGCGGCCGGATCCACGCTCGGCACCAGCCACCAGCTCTGGATGACCAACGAGGTCAACAAGCTGATCTGGCCCTCGACGAGCGGCGTCGGGATGATCGACGAGGCCGCGTGGCAGCAGACGGTCGACATCGCGAAGGAGACGGAGAACGAGACGGGCGCGACGATCATCAGCGCGGACCCGCCCGCCACCGCCTACTCGAACGAGTACATCGAGAAGGCGCTCGCGGAGCTCGCCGACGAGGGAGTGGACACGAGCGGTGCCGACTACGCGCCGATCGACGTGACGCTGGAGGCCGGCGGCGCCTGAGCCCGGACTCCGCCCCTCCCGGCTCCTCCCGGCCCCTCCGGCCCCGGAGGGGGCCGGGAGGGGTAGGCTGGACCCTCGTGACTACTTTCAAGAAGACGCCGTTCACCGTGAACGTGCGCGACCTCGTGAGGCGACCGGGCGAGATGCGCGAGCACCGCCTCGAGCTCGAGGCGCCGGAGCAGTTCGGCGAGGGGATCGTCGCGGTCCGCAAGGGATCGGCCGTCGATCTCGACGTCCGGCTCGAGTCCGTGCACGAGGGGATCCTGGCCAGTGTCGAGGTGTCGGCGAGGGCCGACGGCGAGTGCAGCCGGTGCCTGACCGACATCTCCCTGCCTGTCGATGTCGAGTTCCAGGAACTTTTCGCGTACTCTTCTGACGAAGCTTTCGACTATGAGGTTCACGACGACCACGTGGATCTTGAACCTCTGGTCAGGGATGCGGTGGTTCTGTCGCTGCCGTTCCAGCCGGTCTGCCGGCCGGACTGTCCGGGCCTCGACCCCGTCACGGGGGAGCGGCTGGCCGATACCTCCACGCCCGAACCCGAGGCGCCGCGCGACTCCCGGTGGGCCGCGCTCGCAGGGTTGAGCGAGGAGGACGGCGGGGCCGCAGCGCCCGGAGCTTCCACCGACAGAGCTTCCGCAGACAGCGGTGAGGGCGCGACCGCCCGCACCGAATCCGACTAGAGGTAGAGAAGAGAGAATCATGGCTGTTCCCAAGAGGAAGAAGTCCCGCGCGAACACCCACGCCCGTCGTTCGCAGTGGAAGGCCGAGGTCCCCACCCTCGTCAAGACCATCGAGAACGGCAAGGTCGTCTACAGCCTTCCCCACCGCGCCAAGGTCGTCGAGGACTCCGCGGGCACCGCGCTGTTCCTCGAGTACAAGGGCCGCAAGGTCGCCGACGTCTGATCCCGCTCCTGGTCCGCACGGCGCGGGGCGCACCGCCTCTCGACGAACGGACCGCGGTCCATGGTGAACCAGACCTCCGCACTACCCTCCAGCGACGACCGGTCGCGTCTGGAGGCCACGCTCGGCGTGAGCCTCGACGGTGAGCTCTTCGAGCTCGCCCTGACGCACCGGTCGTTCGCTTTCGAGCACGGCGGCATCCCGCACAACGAGCGCCTCGAGTTCCTCGGCGACTCGATCCTCGGGCAGGCCGTGACCGTCATGCTCTACACCGAGTACCCCGCCCTCAGCGAGGGCGACCTGGCCAAACGCCGGGCGAGCCTCGTCTCGACCGTCGCGCTCGCCGAGATCGCCCGCGGCATCGGCCTGGGCGAGTTCCTCCGCCTCGGACGCGGCGAGGAGCTGACCGGCGGCCGCGACAAGGCGTCGATCCTCGCCGACACCGTCGAGGCCATCATCGGCGCCGTCTACCTGGGCACCGGTCCCGACGCGGCCCGCGACCTGGTGCTGCGCCTGATCGCACCTCTGCGGGCCGATCCGCTCCGCTTCGGCGTCTCGATGGACCCGAAGACGAGCCTCCAGGAGGCGGCCGCCGAGCGCGGTGCGCCGGCCCCGCGCTACGAGATCGCCGCCACCGGCCCCGACCACAACAAGGTGTTCGTCGCCACCGTGATCGTCGGCGGACTCGTCACCGCCCGCGGCGAGGGGACGAGCAAGAAGGCGGCCGAGATGGCCGCCGCGCTCGACGCGTGGACGCGTCTTGCGGCCCCCGGCGCACCCGCCGCTCCCACGGTCTCGGACTGACCGTGCCCGAGCTGCCCGAGGTCGAGGTGGTGCGGGCGGGTCTCGCTCCCGCGGTCACCGGCTCCCTGGTGACCGGCGTCGAGATCGTCGACGAGCGCTCGCTGAAGCGGCACGTGCATCCGCACGGGACCTTCGAGCGCCTGCTCGTCGGGCGCCGGCTCGAAGCGGCGGTGCGGCGCGGGAAGTTCCTCTGGCTGCCCGCGGGCCGCGACGAGGCGCTGCTGGTGCACCTCGGCATGAGCGGCCAGGTGCTGCTGCGCACGGCGGATGCGGCGCTGCCGCGGCTGGCGCGCATCCGGATCGGGATCGAGCACCCCGAGCACGGCGAGCTCGCCCTGCACTTCGTTGACCAGCGGATCTTCGGCTCGATGGCGGTCGACGCTCTGGTGCCGACCCCGGACGGAGCGCCGGGCGGCTACGCGGGCGAGGAGGTCCGCGGAGGCGGCTGGCTGCGCGCCGTGCCCTCGCAGGTCGCGCACATCGCCCGCGATCCGCTCGACCCCTCCTTCGACCTGGGCTCGGTCGTCGCGTCGCTGGCGAGGAGGAGCAGCGGGATCAAGCGGGCGCTGCTCGACCAGACGCTCGTGAGCGGCATCGGGAACATCTACGCGGACGAGTCGCTGTGGGCGGCGGAGCTGCACCCGGAGCGGCCGAGCTCGTCGCTCGGCGAGGCGCGCATCCGCCGCCTCTTCGCCGAGGTGCGCTCGGTGCTCGAACGGGCGCTGGCCGAGGGCGGCACCAGCTTCGATGCGCAGTACGTGAACGTGAACGGTGGCTCCGGCTACTTCTCGCACAGCCTGCACGCCTACGGGCAGACGGGGAAGCCGTGCGCCCGGTGCGGCGCGGCGATCGTGCGGGTGCCGTTCATGAACCGCTCGTCGCACCTCTGCCCGCACTGCCAGCAACTGCCGCGCTGACGCGCCGGGAGGCGCCGCCTCAGGCGGCGGCGTCGGCGGGCGCCGGAGCGTACCGGGAGTGGACGACGAGCTCGCCCAGCAGCGTCGCGACGAGCGTGATGACGGCGGCGATCGCGAGGCCGAGCCAGAGCCCGACCAGCAGGGCGAGCGCGCCGACTCCGGCACCCGCGGCGATCAGGACGATCGCCGCCGCGCGGCGGAACCACGGCTGACCGGAACCACCCGCCAGGCGGGAGTCCGCAGCGAGGCCCGTGATCGTCGAGGTGACGACGACCGTCGTGACGTCTTTGACGGCGAGGTGGCGGGCGGTCGCGGCCTGGAGGCCCATCGCCCCGCCCAGCACGCCGGTGACGGTGAAGGCGAGCGGCTCGGGGTGCTCGGGCACGACCGCGAGCACGATCGCCAGGACGCCGAGCAGGATGCCGACCACCGCGAAGAGCCAGGTCGAGCGCGAGGTCCAGCCCTTCTTCACCGGGCGGAGCACCCGGCCGCCGATCACGGCGCCGATCATGAAGGCGCCCAGCGCGATCAGGGGCCCGACCACGGGCAGGTCGGCCGTGCCGGAGAGGGCCATGCCGAGGATGACGACGTTGCCGGTCATGTTGCCGGCGAAGACGCGGTCGAGCCCGAGGTACCCGACGGCGTCGATGATGCCCGTCGAGAAGGTGAGGGCGAGCATCAGGCCGAGGGTCGCGCCCTCGGAGCGGGTGCGCAGGCGTCGGAACACAGGAGTCCTGTCGTCGGGGGCGGGTCTGGAGAATCGTGGCACACGCGTGCACATGCTCGAAACACGGCGCGGTTAGGGTCGGACGGCGCGGACGGGCCGCGCGGGAGGCGGACGCGCATGCGGTGGACGGAGTGGGCGGTGCAGCCCGGTGAGGGAGTGCCGCCGGGGGTCGACTACCTGCCGGTTGAGCCGGGTTCGGTGCTGTGGGGGCGCCTGCCGTGCGCGGCGGACGCGCCCGTGCTCACCGTCGACTCGGGGGCCGAGGTCGTCATCGACACGCTCAGCCACGAGGGTGTGCTGGAGGACCAGGGCCGCGATCCGGTCGCCTTCTTCGGCCGCAACGGAGTCGCTCCGGAGGGGGTGCTGCGCGACGCGGTCGCGCTCGCCGCGGACGGGCCGTTCCGCGACGGCGGGACGGACGGGCCGCACGTGGTCACGGGGCCGATCGCGGTCCGGGGAGCTCTGCCGGGGGACCTGCTCCGGATGACCCTCCTCGAGGCCGAGCCGCGCGTGCCGTACGGAGTCGTCTCGAACCGGCACGGCCGCGGGGCGCTGCCGGGCGAGTACCCGCTGCAGGAGGGGTCGTTCAGCGTCTTCGCGCGCGTCGACGAGGACGCGCAGGGCGGTCTCCGCGGCGTGATCCCGCTGGTGCCGGGAGGAGAGCGGGCCGCCCGGTTCCCGCTCCGGCCGTTCCTCGGGATCATGGGCGTCGCCGTCGCAGGGGAGGAGCGCCCGCACTCCGTGCCGCCCGGTGCGCACGGGGGCAACATCGACATCGCACTGCTGACCGCCGGAACCAGCCTCTACCTTCCCGTGCAGGTCCCGGGCGCGCTCGCGTACGTCGGCGATCCCCACTTCGCGCAGGGCGACGGCGAGGTGGCGCTGACGGCGATGGAGGCGAGCCTGCGCGTCCGGGTGCGCCTGGAGGTCGTCCCGCGCGCCGAGGCGCTCGCGGCGTTCGGGGAGCTGCTCGGGCCGATGGGGGAGACCGGCGAGTTCCTCGTGCCCACCGGGATGGACGAGGACCTGGACGTCGCCGTGCAGAAGTGCGTCCGCGCGGCCATCGCGCTGCTGGCAGCCCGCTACGGGATGGACCCGGCTCACGCCTACGCCTACCTCAGCGCGGCGACCGACTTCGACATCTCGCAGGTCGTCGACATGGTGAAGGGCGTGCACGCCCGCGTCCGGACGGCCGACTTCGATGACTGACCCGCGGGTGACGACGCTCGAGGGCGACCTGCCGGACGGGCTGGTGGACGCGGTCCTGGCCTACGAGGCGGCGCTCGGGGCGGACGACGTCGCGGCGCTCGCCGACGCGTTCGTGGACGCGCCGACGACGCTCCGGGGCGACGCCTCCGGACTGCTCGTCGGACACGCGGTGATCACCGGCTTCCGGGGTCGTCGCGGCGGGGCACCGGTGCGGGAGCTGGTGGAGCTGCACGTCAGGGCGGTCGAGGCGGGCACGGCGCTCGTGGTGAGCGTGAACGCTCCCGCCCGTGGCGGGCGCGGGCTCGTCACGCAGCTGTGGTCGCGCGAGGGCGGGACCTGGCGGGTGCGCGCCGCGCAGGTGCAGGCGCCCTCGCCCGCGCTGGACCCCCGCGTCTGGCGCGCCATCGGCGCGCCGCTCGTGCCGGCCGCCGGCTCCGGGACCCTCGACGGACTGGACGTCGCGGTCAAGGACCTCTTCGCGATCGAGGGCCAGCGGATCGGCGCGGGAGTGCCGGCCCGCCTCGCTTCCGCGCCGATCGAGGCGGCGACCGCTCCGGCCGTCGCGCAGCTGCTCGCAGCGGGAGCGTCGGTGCGCGGGATCGCTCAGACCGACGAGTTCGCCTACAGCATCGCCGGCCGGAACTCCGGCTACGGGACGCCGCCCAATCCGGCCGTGCCCGGAGCGATCCCGGGCGGATCGTCGAGCGGACCGGCGACCGCCGTGTCGCTCGGGCAGGCCGCCGTCGGGCTGGCGACCGACACCGCGGGATCGATCCGGGTACCCGCCTCCTACCAGGGCCTGTGGGGGCTGAGGACGACCCACGGTGCGGTGCCCGTCGAGGGGCTGCTGCCGCTGGCGCCGAGCTTCGACACCGTCGGGTGGCTGACGCGGGACCTCGGCACGCTGAGGCGGGTGGCCGAGGTCTGCCTGCCGTCCGAATCGCCGGTCCGGAGTCTCGCGGTGGCGCCGGCACTCCTGGGCGGAGTGGACGCGGCCGTTCGGGCGGCGTTCCGATCGGCGGTCGGGAGGATGAGCGCCGACGAGGTCGAGCTGCCGCCCGTGGCGGAGATGCTCGAGGCGTTCCGGCTCGTGCAGGCGGCGGAGGCGTGGCGGTCGAGCGGCTCGTGGGTCGCGGCGCATCCGGGAGTGCTGGCGGCGGACGTCCAGGCCCGCTTCGACGCGGCCTCGCTCGTCGACGAGCAGACGGAGGCGGCCGCACGGGCGCGGGTCGCGGGGTTCCGGGAGGCGCTCGACCGTGCGCTCGAGGGGCGGGTGCTCCTCCTGCCGTCGACGTCGTCGGTGGCGCCGGCCCTCGATGCGTCGGCCGAGGCGATCGACGCGGCGCGGACGGCGACGCTCGGCCTGACCTGCGTCGCCGGGATCGGCGGGTATCCGGCGCTGTCGGTGCCGCGATTGAGTGTCGGCGGCGCTCCGGTGGGGCTCTGCCTGGTGGGACCGCGGGGGTCGGATCTCGCACTGCTGGAGCTGGCCGGCACGCTCTGAGAGGGGCCACGCCCCGAGCTCGTCCTCTCCCTCGTCGTGAATCGAGGCGGAAGCCGTGACCCGCTCTCCCGCTCTCCGCCCCTCCCTCTCTCTTTGTCCTTCTCCTTCTCTCTCGCTCTCTCGCGCTCTCGTTCCGTCCCTCCGTCCCTCGTCGTGGATCCGAGGCGGAAGCTGCGCCGTCGTGGCCGAGTCGCTGCGCTGACCGCCGTCCTCGGGTCCGATCTCAGCGGTGAGCACGGGCGCCGAGCCCGGAGGGTGGAACGGGCCCGGGTGCAGCGAGTGCGGGCTCGGTGGACCGGTTCGTCGGCGGGCGCGTCGGACGACCGGCTTCCACGGCTCGGCCCTCGGCTGAGACAGGCCGGTGGATCGGACCCGCGCGGCGCGAGCGGGCGTGCACGAGCACGCCCGCTGGAGCACGCGCTGGAGCATGCCCGCAGGAGCGCGGCTCCTTCCGCCGTCAGAACGGGGGCGGCGCATCGCTGAAGCTCGGCCTGCGCCGCGGCGGGGCTGGCGGCGCGGGCGGATCGGGTGGACGGGTGACCACGCGTCGGCCCGTGGGGGTGGTCCAGTCGGCCGATCCGTCGGGGTGGAGCGTGTAGGTCCAGCGGTCGCCGTGGCGGACGTGGTGGTGGGCGACGCAGAGCGACGCCAGGTTGTCGAGGGCGGTGGCGCCTCCGTGACGCCACTCGAGCGTGTGGTCGGCCTCGGCGGTCGCCGCGGGCCGGGTGCAGCCGGGGAAGCGGCAGGACCGGTCGCGCAGCTGGAGGGCGAGGCGCATCCGCGGGGGAGGGAGGCGGTGCGTGCGTCCGACGGAGACCACGGCGCCCGTGCTCGGATGGGTGAGCACCGGGGTGACGGCCGAGTCGGCTCCGAGGAGCTCGCGCGCGACGCCGGCCGGGACGAGGCCGTAGCCGTCCAGTTCCGCGGGCGTCTCGTCCCGCCCGGCCCCGGTGCTCGCGGCGAGGGTCAGACGCACCTCGGCCCGGATGCCGCGGACGGTTGTGCGCGGACGCTCGTCGCCCGGCGCCGTGCCGGACACGTCGCCGTCGCAGAGCAGGTCGACCAGGGCGTCGGCCCGCAGCTGCGCGAGCGTGCGCTCCTCCGCTGCACCGCTCCCGTCGCGGAGGGCGCGGGCGATCCGGTCGAGCCGCGCGAGCGCACCGAACGCTGCCGGAGCGGGGAGGGTCGCGCAGAGCGTGGCCATGCCGTCCTGCTCGGGCGAGACCCGGACCGACCGGTCCTCCCGAGCGCGGGCGTGCCGGTCGGCCAGAGGACTCTCGTGGAGTTCGTCCCGCAGCCGGGCGAGGCGTCGCCGCAGCTGGGTCGGCGTCATCGAGGCGGCCAGTCCCGCGGCGCGCTCGTCGAACTCCGGGAGGGTGGCCGGCGGCAGGGTGGCCGCGACTCCGCAGATGATCTGCCCCGCCTCCCAGCGCAACCGCGCCTCGGCCAGCGCGGCGCGCGTGCAGGGCAGGTGGTCGACCAGCAGGCGGGCGTGCTCGAGCTCGCGCGCGGCCACACGCTCGGACACGGCGAGTGCGACGGCGAGCTCGGCCCGGACCGAGCGCTCCACGAGGTCGCGCGACTCGGCGGAAGACCCGCCGCGCGCGAACGCCTCCGGGCGACGCAGAGCAGCCGTGTACGCCTCGTGCAGCGCCTCGGCGGAGGCGAGGTGGAGCGGAGCCGCCGAGCGGGCGAGCAGCGCCGCGCGGTCGCCGAGGGCGCGGACCTCCTCGAGTCCCTGCCGCATCCCATCCGCCATACCCGTATTGAACCAGCGACCACCGACACGCGGGCCGCAGGTGCGTCCGATCGGGAGAATCCGCTCGCCGGACGGCCCTGTGGAGGAGGCTCGCCGCACCAGCGGACGTCGAGCCGGCTCCGATCAACCGGATCAGGACGATCCGCACAGGACCGACGTCGCCGTCAGCAGGACCACGAGGACGCCGATGACGACGAGGAGAGCTCCGCCCGCGGCCGTCAGGAACGGCGACTGCCCCGAAGGCCCGGCCCGTTGCCCGTGCTTCCGCAGCTGATCTCGGGCCCGCGCAGAGATCCGCTCGCTCTGAGTGATGAACACCACACCGAAGATGATCGCGATCGTCGCCTAGGTGAGGGCGACGATCCGGTCCTCGATCACCGTCCGGAGGCCCTTCCCTCCATCACGGCCCTCCTGCCGACCAGCGTCTCGCGACCCTCCCCGACGACCCCCGCCACACCGCGAAACACCGGCGAAACGTCCGTCGCATAGGCTCTCCGGGTGAAACGACTGTTTCTCTCCCGCTCGTGAAGAGGTGGCTCATGACCGCGCCCGCACCGTTCCTCCCCGTCGATCCGCCGCCTCGCCTGCTGATGGGGCCGGGCCCGATCAACGCGGATCCGCGCGTCCTGCGTGCGATGTCGGCGCAGCTGGTCGGACAGTACGACCCGTTCATGACGGCGACGATGACGGAGACGCAGGAGCTGTACCGGCAGGTGTTCCGCACCCGCAACGAGAAGACGATGCTCGTCGACGGCACGAGCCGTGCGGGCATCGAGGCGGCGCTGGTCTCGATGCTGGAGCCGGGCGACCGCGTGCTCGTGCCGGTGTTCGGGCGGTTCGGGCACCTCCTCCGGGAGATCGCGGAGCGCTGCGGCGCGGAGGTGCACGTGATCGAGGCCGAGTGGGGGCAGGTCTTCCCCGTCTCGGCGATCGCCGAGGCCCTGGCCCGGGTGAAGCCGAAGATGCTGGCCGTGGTCCACGGCGACACGTCGACCACCATGGCGCAGCCGCTGGAGGAGCTCGGCGCCCTCTGCGAGAAGCACGGCGCCCTCTTCTACACCGACGTCACCGCCTCCCTCGCGGGCAACGCCTTCGCGACCGACGAGCTCGGGCTCGACGCGGTCACCGCGGGGCTCCAGAAGTGCCTGGGCGGCCCGTCCGGATCGGCTCCCGTCACCTTCTCGGAGAAGGCCGTCGCGGTGATCGAGTCGCGCAGGAGCATCGAGGCGGGGATCCGCGACGAGGGCGACACTGTCAGCGCCCGCCGCGTCCGCTCCAACTACTTCGACCTCGGGATGATCTTCGACTACTGGGGGCCGCGCCGCCTCAACCACCACACCGAGGCGACCACGATGCTCTACGGCGCGCGCGAGTGCGCCCGCATCGTCGTCGAGGAGGGCCTGGACGAGACGGTCGCCCGCCACGCGCTGCACGGGTCGGCGATGCTCGCCGGAGTCCGCGGCCTCGATCTCGAGGTGTTCGGCGACGTCGGGCACAAGATGACGAACGTCGTCGCGGTGCGCATCCCGCAGGGCGTGAACGGTGACGCGGTGCGCGGGGAGATGCTCGCCGACTTCGGCATCGAGATCGGCACGTCCTTCGGGCCGCTGCACGGGAAGGTCTGGCGCATCGGCACGATGGGCTACAACGCCCGGACGGACGCGGTGCTGACCACCCTGGCGGCGCTGGAGGCGGTGCTGCGCCGCGCGGGCGCCTCCGTGCCGGTGGGCGGCGGAGTCGCGGGGGCCTACGAGGTCTACGGGGCGGCACGCGCATGACCGGCACCACCACGGACCCGGCCACCACGACCGCGCCCCCCAGTAGTCGAAGATCATCCCGAGGTCGAAGTAGTTGGAGCGGACGCGG
>NZ_PSTM01000021.1:0-60368 GCF_002930875.1 Rathayibacter sp. AY1A5
CAGGAGGAGCGCTGCGGGACGCTCCTCCCCCGGCCCGTCGCGCGGGGGCGCTCCGGGCCGGGTGGGGAGGGGATCAGCTCGCGAAGGTCCAGGTGAGCGGGAGCGAGGCGGACAGGCCCTGGTAGGCGTTGGTGGCCGACGAGTCGAGGGTCACGGCGATGGAGAAGGGGGTGGAGGTGCCGGGGGTGACCGGGGCGGTGTTGAGGGTCTTGACGGCGGAGCCGGCGAGGGTCGCGGCGGTGCCCGTGAAGACGGTGGTCCCGCCGGAGGTGATCACGACGTTGAGCTTGCCGCAGAAGTCGGTGGCGGAGCCGGAGGCGCCGGCCGCGACGTTGTTGCTCTGCGAGCAGGTGGCGCCGGGGGTCAGCGTGAAGGTGTTGGCGTTGACGGTGCCGGTGTTCTTCAGCGTGATCGCGGTGGTGACGGTCTGGCCGGGGACCATCGTGGTCGATCCGCCGAACTTGTTGATGGTCGCGCAGGTCGCGGTGTTGGTGCTGATCGAGCCGCCGTCGGTGCTGAGGCAGGTGATGGGGCTGGCGCCGGTCGACTTCTCCTCCATGACGAGCGAGCCGGAGGCGGCGGTGTTGCCGGTGTTGGAGATGCTCGCGACGAAGCCGGACAGGGTGCCGGACATCGAGACGGAGAGGAGAGCGGCGGCGGCGATGCTCGTCGCGATGGCGAGGGGAGCGAAGCGGACGCGCTTGGACTTGGCGGTGTGGGTCGACATGGCAGGACTCCTGATCGGGTGGGGCGGGCTGATGCTGAAGGGGGAGGGTCCGGCTGGTGGTCATCCGAACTCGATTGACCGCTAAGTTACTTGATGACCAAGATACATTGCAATCGTTCTTTCGCCCCCTGTCCGGGTGACAGGCCGGGACCCCCGAGGGCGACCCGTACGATGACCCCAGCCCTACCCCGAGAAGGACGAATGACCACCGAGAGACCGACCCCGCGCGACGTCGACCAGGACGCGCCCGCCGTGCAGCTGCGGCAGTCGCTCCGCCTGCTCGAGAACGCGCAGCGGCACCTCCGCGCGAGCATCGCCGCGGGCGTGGGCGTGGGCATCTCGGAGCTCACCGCGCTCGAGGTCCTCGGCGAGTCGCCCGACCTCACGCCGAAGTGGCTGGGCCTCGAGCTCTCCCTCTCGACGGGCGCCGTGACCGCGCTCCTCGACCGGCTGGCGACCGCCGGCCACGTCGACCGGCTCGCCAACCCGCAGGACCGCCGCAGCGTCCTCCTGCGCCTCACCGCCTCCGGGGAGCAGCTGCTCGCGCAGGTGGACGAGCGCTACGACGAGGTCAGCGCGGAGGTGCTGAAGGCCTCCCCCGGGCTGAACGGCATGGCGGACGACCTGGCGCGTGCCGCCGCGGTCATCACCGCGCACACGATCCGCTGATCCGCGCCAGTCGCTAGGAGTCCAGCGCCCGGGTCAGGGTCCAGACGTTGCGCCCCTCCGAGCGCTCGTGCTCGAACGTGGTCGTCAGAGCCTGGATGAGAGCGAGCCCGCGGCCCGACTCCGCGAAGACGTCCGGCATCTCCCGCGGCCCCGTGCCGATGTCCGGCGGATCGGCCGTGTCGACCAGCTCCGCGTGGATCGCGTCTCCCTCGACCCGCACGACGAGGCGGCAGACGATCGTCGTCGTCGACGTCGCGTGCTGGATGACGTTGTCGACCAGCTCGACCAGCGCCGTCTCGACGGCCATGCGGTCGCGGGCCGGCAGGTCCGGCCGCTCGCCCCAGAGCCCGGCGAGCATCTCGTGGACGACCTCGGTGTTGTCCGGGGGCGTGCGGAACCCGACGCTGCGCTCAGTCACGGTACGCGTCGCCGGCCGTGTCGAAGAGGGTGAGCACCCGGTCCAGATTGGACAGCTGCAGCACCATCACGACCTGCTCGCTGGGCGCCGCGATCCGCAGGTCGCCGCCCGCCTGCCGCGCGGTCTTGAGAGCGCCGACCAGGGCGCCGAGGCCGGAGGAGTCCATGAACGTCACCGCGCTGAGCTCGACGACGATGCGGGGGCTGCCCTCGTCGATCGCCCGGCGGACGGCCGAGCGCAGCTCCGGAGCCGAGGCCGCGTTGAGCCGCCCCTCCCCCCGCAGCACGGCGATGTCGGGGGCGATCGTCTCGGTCGTGAACGTCATGCGGGGTCCTTCTCGGCGGAGCGGTCGGCGCCCGTGCGGGTCAGCACGAGGGCGGTGATGTCGTCGGACGCGGAGCCGGAGGCGGCGAGCGCCCTCAGCGCCTGCAGGAACTCGGCGGTGTCGGCGGAGTCGCGGGCGAGGTCGACCGCGCGCGCCAGGGACTGCAGCGTCCCGTCGTAGAGGTCGAGGACGCCGTCGGTGAAGGCCAGGAGCGAGTCGCCGACCGCGAGCTCCACGGTCTGGGTGATCCAGCCGCCGTCCTCCGCGATGCCCAGCGGGAGGCCCAGTGCCGCGAGCCGCTGGAACGAGCCGTCGGCGCGGAGGAGGACGGTGAGCCCGTGGCCCGCGTCGACGAAGTCGATCCGGCCGGACGCGGTGTCGAGGCGCCCGTGGAAGAGGGTCGCGAAGGTCTCGGTGGCCGTGAAGTCGTCGTGCAGCTGGGCGCTCACCGCGCTGACGACCGCGTCGGGGTCGCCGCCCAGGCGCGCCCGGAACGCGGAGCGGATCGAGGCGGCCACGATCGCCGCTGCCGTCCCCTTGCCCATCACGTCCACGAGGGTCAGGTCGACCGTCTCGTCGTCGCCGCGCCAGCTGTAGAAGTCGCCGGTGATCGTCCACCGCGGCAGCGAGAGCCCCGAGAGCTCGTAGCCGGCAGGGTGGTGGAGGGAGGAGGGAGCCATCTGCGTCTGCATGTCGGCGGCGCGGTCGCGCTCCGCCGTGTCGCGCAGCTCGCGCTCGACCCACTCGCCGAACTCCTCGAGCAGCTGCCGCTCGTCCGGGGTGAGGCTCCGGGGCACGAAGTCGATGAGGCAGAGGGTGCCCAGCTGCAGGTCGCCCTCGACCGACAGCGGCCGCCCGGCGTAGAAGCGGACGTGCGGGTACCCCGCGACGTGCTCGTGCCCGGCCCACGCCTCGTCGGCACCGAGGTCCGGCACGACGAAGGTGGTGCGCTTCTCGAGCGTCGCGTCGCAGAATGTGCCGGCGCGCGGGTAGGCGAGCACGGCGTCCGGACGCTGCGGGGACTTCGTGAACAGCGTGGTGTCGTCGAGGAAGTGGATCTCGGCCACGGGCACGCGGAACAGCTCCTCGGCCATCCGTGTGATCCGGTCGAAGCGCTCCTCCGGAGCCGACCCCATCATCTCGAGCGCCTCGAGCGCCACCAGCCGCGGATCCTGCTCGGCCTCGATCATCCGTGCCCCCTTCCCCCTGCGCGCCGCGCCGGGACTCCCCGGAGCGCACACGCACCTCCGACCGTATCGCCCCGCTTGACGGGTGGGGGACCTTCGGCGCCTCTGTACCCCTCACGGGGTACGGCTGTCGCAGATCGCGCGGTCGGGAGCGTCGGCGATGGCCGATCCCGGCCGTCCTCGCCTCCGCCTCTTGCCGCCGGACGGAGCGGACCCCTACTCTTCACCCGACGCTCCCCCGGCGACCCGCGAGCACCCGAAGCCCGCAGGCTCGTGGGCGTCGCCTCAGGAGCGCCCGTGCCCACCCAGCCGCGTCCCCTCCGCCGATCGCGCGCGGAGACGAACCGACCCTCTCGATCCGACGCGCCCCGGCGCGGGAGCCCGCTCGCTGCGGCGCTCCTGCTCGTGACCGTCCTGATCCTCCCGCTCGCCACCGCGCCGACAGCGTCCGCCGTCGACTCGGCGGGCGACGAGTACGACGCGATGCGCCTCGCCCTCGTCGCCGATCTGACGGGCACGATCCCGGGAAGCGGGAGCGTCGGCGGCCTCGCCGCGGCGAAGGGCCGCCTCGTCGCCGAGGCCGAGGGCTACTGGTCGACGCTCGAGACCGACGGCGGCGAGCCCTGGCCCGATCTGGTCACGGGCACCTCGGCGGTGGAGGTGTGGACCGCCTACAAGCGGGTCACCGTCCTCGCGACCGCGCTGAAGACCCCCGGCACCGCGCTCAGCGGCGACCCGGCGCTCCTCCGCGACGTCGTCACGACCGCCGACTGGCTCTCGGCGAACCGCTACAACCGCTCGACCACCGGCACCTCCCGCTGGTGGGAGCAGCAGATCGGCATCCCGCTCGAGCTGAACAGCATCACCGCCCTCCTCTACCCCGACCTCTCGGCGGCGCAGGTGCAGGCCTACCTGTCGGCCTCGACGCGCTTCGCCGACACCGTCACCCGGACCGGCGCCAACCGCGTCTGGACGGCGGCGGTCATCGCCGGGCGGGCAGTGCTTCTGAAGCAGCCGGCGAAGATCGCGGAGGCGGCCGCCGGCATCGACCCGGCGCTGCGGACGGTGGCGTCCGGCGACGGCTTCCACGCCGACGGCTCCTTCGTGCAGCACAGCGTCTTCGCCTACAGCGGCGGGTACGGGCTCTCGATGCTCGACACCCTCGACGACCTGTACGCGCTGCTCGACGGCTCCCGCTGGGAGATCACGAGCCCGGAGGGGCTCGGCGTGTACGACCGGCTCGCCTCCTCCTTCGCCCCCGTCACCTGGTGCGGCGCCGTGATGTCGACGGTCCGCGGCCGCGAGACCGCGCGGGCGGAGTCGGAGGACGGCGACGTCGGCGTCCAGCTGCAGGCGGCGGTGCTGCGCCTCGCCGACAGCGCCCCTCCCTCGGCCAGGACACGGACGAACGCGCTGGCGAAGAGCTGGCTGGCCTGCAACGCCGGCAGCCCCGTGAGCATCGAGACGGCCGGGTCCGTCAGCGACGTCGTGCGCGCGCGGCTCGTCCTCGCCGACACGGGCCTGATCGCGACCCCGATCGGCTCGGGCGTCCGGGCCTTCGCCGGGATGGACCGCTTCACGCGGACCACGGCGACCTCGGGCTTCGCCGTCGGGCTGTCGAGCACGCGGATCGCCCGCTACGAGTCGCTCAACGGCGAGAACCGCAGCGGCTGGTACACCGGCGACGGAGCGACGTCGCTCCACCTGGGCAGCGGGCGCCAGTACGACGACGGCTACTGGGCCACGGCGAACCCGTACCGGATGCCCGGCACCACCGAGGACACGATCGTCCGGAGCGCGGGCGAGGGCGCGTCGTCCCGCCCGACGACGACCTTCACCGGGAGCCTCGAGAGCCCGTCGCGGCGGACGGGGATCGCGGCGCTCGACTTCGACGCGGCGTCGGTGAGCCTGGTCGCGAAGAAGGCCTGGTTCACCTTCGACGACGAGATCCTCGCGCTCGGCTCCGGGATCACCGCGACCGACATGTCCGGGACCGGCTGGGACGGGGTGCGCCGGCGCGCGGAGACGGTGATCGACGACCGCCGCGACGTCGCTCCCGACGCGAGGCTCCGCGTCGACGGCGTCCTCCGCGGTGCGGAGGCGACCGCCACGAGCACCGCCCGCTGGGCCTCGATCACCGGCTCCGCGGAGTCGGTGGGCTACGTCTTCCCGACGCCGATCGCCCTGACCGCGCAGGGGCGGACCCGCACCGGAGCCTGGAGCGCCGTGAGCGCCGCCGGTCCGACGGCGCCGGTGACCGGCCACTACTACTCCCTCACGACGAGCCACGGCACGAACCCGACCGGCGCCTCCTACGCGTACACGGTCCTCCCCGGCGCCTCCGAGGCGGCGACCGCCGCGTACGCGGCGGACCCGGACGTGACCGTGCTCAGCAACACACCCCAGCTGAGCGCCGCCCGCGACCGCTCGACCGGCACCGTGAGCGCCGTGTCGTGGAAGGCCGGGACCACGAGCCCCGTCCTCGTCGGAGGCACCCGGGTCGCGAGCATCACCGGCGCCGGACTGGTCTCGATCCGGGAGGACGCGGACACGGTGACCGTCTCGACCGTCGACCCGACGCAGGTCTCGACGAGCGCGCTCACCGTGACGCTCGCGCGGCCGACCGCGGGCACGGTGTCCTCGAGCGCCGCCCTGAGCGTGACGAGCAGGACGAGCACCGCGACGACGATCACGTTCCGGCCGAGCGGGCTGAAGGGAGCGACGGCGTCCATCGTGCTCGCGAAGAGGGCCGCCACTCCGGTGCCGACGGCCACGCCCACGCCGACCGCCACCGCCGCGCCGACCTCGACGCCGACCGCCACCGCGACTCCGCTCGCCGCCGTCGGGGCCGGCACCCACCAGAACGGCTCGCCGGCCGTCGCCGTCACGGGCACCTGGTCCACGACCTCCTCCTCCGCGGACAGCGGCGGAGGCGTCTCCTTCTCGTCGACAGGGGGCGCCTCGGCGACCCTCCGCTTCACCGGCACCGGAGTCTCGTGGGTGAGCCGCCGGTCCAGCACGTCCGGGATCGACGAGGTCCGCCTCGACGGCGTCCTCGTGGCCTCGGTCGACCGCTACAGCGCCACCACCCGCTCCGCCCAGACCGTCTGGACCAGCGGGACCCTGCCCGCCGGCACCCACACCGTCACGATCACCCGCGGCAGCACACGGAATCCGGCGGCGACCGGGGGCAACCTGATCCACGACGCCTTCGTCGTGAGGGGCTGACCGCCCGGCTACCACCGGCCGCGGTGCCTGGCCAGGCCCTCGCCCGGCGGCGGGCGGGCCCGTAGCGTCGCCCGGACCGATCGACCCGCCGGGGTCACGACGAGAGGACGCGCGATGAGCAGCACGAGCGACATGATCCGGAGCCACCCCGAGGAGCTGCGCGGCGTCGATCCGGAGGTCCTGGCCAAGTGCATCGACGCGTGCGGCGCCTGCGCACTCACCTGCACCGCCTGCGCCGACGCGTGCCTGGGCGAGGAGTCGGTCGCCGAGCTGGTCCACTGCATCCGCACCGACCTCGCCTGCGCCGACGTGTGCGCCGCGACCGGCGCCGTGCTCTCGCGCCGAGGCGTCGTCGGATCCGCGGCCGTCCGCGCCCTCGTCGAGGCCTGCCTCCTGGCCTGCCGCGCCTGCGCCGACGACTGCGAGCAGCACGCCGGGATGCACGAGCACTGCCGGATCTGCGCCGAGGCCTGCCGCCGCTGCGAGCAGGCGTGCGAGAGGCTGCTCGCGCATCTCTGAGCGCGGGCGCCACCGCGGAACACCTCCCCCACCGGATTCGACGGGCGGCTGTCAACCGTCCTGCCTCGAGCGTCCGGCGCTCCTACGGTCGGTGGCGAGCACGGCGTCGCCGGGGCGCCGGAGCGATCGCAGGCGATCCTTCCGTCCCCGACGATCCGCAGACGCTCGAGATGGAGGACGACCGTGGCCCAGACCAGCACCGAGCGCGACCGCACCGCGCCCGACCCCGACGACTCCCGCAAGCCCGACGGACCGACGGACGTCACCAAGCGCTCGTGGGGCTACGTCCTCAAGAAGACGCTCCGCGAGTTCGGCGCCGACCAGTGCACGGACATCGCGGCGGGGCTGACCTACTACGCCGTCCTCGCGCTGTTCCCCGGGCTGCTCGCGATCGTCTCGATCCTCGGCCTCTTCGGCCAGGCCGAGACCACGACCGACACCGTGCTCGAGATCGCCGGCGGGTTCGTCTCGGCCGACGTCCTCGACACGGTCCGCGGCCCGATCCAGGAGCTCACCTCCAGCCCCGCCGCCGGCCTGGCGTTCGTCACCGGTGTCCTCGGCGCCCTCTGGTCCGCCTCCGGCTACGTCGGCGCCTTCGGGCGCGGCATGAACCGCGTCTACGAGATCGACGAGGGCCGCCCGATCTGGAAGCTGCGCCCCACGATGCTCGCCGTCACCCTCGTGACGGTCCTCCTGCTCGTCATCGCCGGACTGATCCTCGTGCTCAGCGGTTCGATCGCGCAGACCATCGGCGACGCGATCGGCCTCGGCGAGGTCGCCCTGACCGTGTGGAGCATCGCCAAGTGGCCGGTGCTGATCGCGATCATGGTCGTCATCGTCGCGGTCCTCTACCACTGGTCCCCCAACGTGCGGCAGCCGAAGTTCCGCTGGACCAGCATGGGCTCGATCCTCGCCCTCGTCGTCTGGGCGCTGGCCTCGGCCGGCTTCGCGTTCTACGTCGCCAACTTCAGCAACTACAACAAGACCTACGGCGCCCTCGGCGGCGTGATCGTCTTCCTCCTCTGGCTCTGGATCACGAACCTCGCCCTGCTCTTCGGGGCCGAGTTCGACGCCGAGCTCGAGCGCGGCCGCCAGCTGCAGGCCGGCATCGAAGCCGAGGAGCACATCCAGCTCCCGCCCCGCGACACCCGGCAGAGCGACAAGAAAGCCGAGAAGCACGCCGAGGACGTCGCCGACGGCCGCGAGCTCCGCGAGAGCGCCGGACACCCGGAGCGATGACCCCGATCGGGCGGGACCTCCCGGCCCATTAGGGGCACCGCCTTCACAGGGCAACCCTCTTGAGGGCCCGCGGGCGGCGCGCGGAGGCTGGATGCATGCGGAAACTGCACTACTCCAGCGGCCACCTGCTCGTCGGCGACCTGACCTGCAAGGCGGTCCTCCGGTACGCCCGGGCCCTCGCGGACGTCAGCAAGTCGGATGTCGTCTCGGTGCCGGTCCTGACCGAGGGCGGCGGACGCGCCTACGCCCACCTGCTGATCGGGCCGGCGAGCCAGCTCTGGTCGGTGCCGATCGACAGCAGCGAGGTGGAGGAGCCGGACGACGCGGAAGTCATCGCCCACATCGAGCTCGAGACGCGCCGCATGCAGCCGGCCCGCCCCTCCTGGAGCGAGGAGATGACGGACATCCCGCCGCTGGACTTCCTCGAGTACACGGACATCGCCGACCTCGAGGACGCCCGGCGCGACCCGACGGACTAGGCCGCCGCCGGCTCCTCGGTGGAGCGGGAGTCGCTGAGGGACAGCGAGCCGATCGTCGCGATCACGCCGACGAGGACCGCCACGACCAGGAAAGCGACCCGCTCACCCGCGAAGAAGCTCCGGACGAGGTCTGCGCTCCACGCGCCCGCCGGGAGGGTGGTCGCCACCAGTGCGGCGATCAGCGTGCCGACGACGGCCGTGCCGATGCTGGTGCCGATCTCCTGGGCCGTGTCGTTGAGCGCCGCACCGATCGAGGTGCGGTTCGTGGGCATCGCCTCGACGAGGGCGACGGCGCAGATGGTCATGATCGTCCGCAGGCCCACCGTCATCACGACCATCATCACGGCGATCGCGAGGTAGCCCCGGTCCACCGCCCAGGACATCCCGAGCAGCGCGCCGACCAGGAGCCCGGTGCCGATCAGGCAGGCCGCGCGGTGCCCCAGCTTCGCGGCGAGGCGCTCGGTGACCGGAGTGGCGGCGAGCATCGTGACGATGACGGGCAGGTTCGCGAGGCCGGCGCGCACCGGGCTCCAGCCGTAGGCGTACTGGAAGTGCAGTATCAGGCCGAACAGGACGCTCGCGAAGGCGACCGAGGCGCCGAGCTGCGTGAGCGCCGCTCCCCGCGCGGGGCCGGCGCGGAAGACCGCGAGGTCGATCATGGGCGAGACGGCGCGGCGCTCGCGGACGACGAATCCCGCGACGGCGGCGACGGTGCCCGCGGCGCAGGCGATCGTGAGGAGCGACAGCCAGCCGTTCTCGACTCCGCTGGTGAGCGTGTAGCAGCCGAGCCCCACCGCGGCGACGGTGAGGGCGGTCCCCGGCAGGTCGAGCCGACCGGAGGTGAGGTCGGCGCGCTGGTCCGCGGGGACTCCGAGGCGCACGCCGATCCAGCCCAGCAGCGCGATCGGGGCGTTGACGACGAGCAGCCACTGCCAGCTGACGGTGCTGAGGATCGAGCCGCCGAGGAGGGGGCCGAGGACCATGCCGGACATCCCGACGATCATCACGATCGTGATCGACCGCATGCGGAGCCTCTCGTCGTCGAAGAGCCGGAACACCAGCGACATCGTGACGGGCGCCATGGCGGCCGCGGCGCAGCCGAGCGCCGCGCGGAGGGCGATCAGCTGGCCGATGTCGGTGACGAGGACGACGGCGAGGCTGATCAGCCCGAACGCGGCGAGGCCGGTGAGGAGCACGCGGCGGCGGCCGAACCGGTCGGCGGCGGACCCGGCTGTCAGCAGCAGCCCGCCGAAGGTCAGGGAGTAGGCACCGGTCACCCACTGCAGTCCGGCGGTCGACCCGTCGAGTGAGCGTCCGATCGTCGGGAGGGCGATCGAGAGCAGCGTGTTGTCGACCATCTCGACGAAGAACGCGAGGCAGAGAGCGGCGAGCGGGAGTGCCGCGGAGCGGAGGGAGGTGTGAGCGCGGGACTCGGCGGAGGTGGTCGTCGGAGCGGACATCGAGGCGCCTTCCTATCGAACGCCGTTCGACTCTCGTACGGCGTTCGATAGTATGGAACGCCGTTCGGTAAGATGCAAGCCATGCCTGCAGATCGCCCGACGGAGACCGCTGCCGCGCCCTCCCCCGCCCGGGGCCGCCGCCGAGCGTCGCACTCGCTCGACACCGTGCTGGCCGAGGCGATCGCGATCCTCGACGAGTCCGGGGAGTCGGCCCTCACGTTCCGCGCGCTCGCGGCCCGACTCGGCGGCGGCGTGGCGAGCATCTACTGGTACGTCGGCAGCCGCGACGAGCTGCTGGAGCGGGCGACCGACGAGGTCATGGGCCGGGTCCTCGCAGACAGCGAGCCGCTCACCCACGGGCCGGACCCGATCGACAACGTCCGCGCCGTCGCACTGGCCCTCTTCGACGAGTGCGTCCGCCGACCCTGGTTCGGCCTCTACATGCTCCGCACGACCGGGGTGCAGCCCAACTCGATGGCGATGTACGAGCGCCTCGGGCAGCAGCTCATGGCTCTCGACCTGACGCCCCGGCAGCGGTTCCACGCCGTGTCGTCCATCGTCAGCTACGTCGTCGGAGTCGCGGCCGACCTGGCGCAGCCGCCGCCCCGCGAGTTCCTCGAGAGCGGGATGGAGAGGGGCGAGTTCCTCGAGCACCTGGCCGACCGCTGGCGCGCCCTCGATCCGGAGGAGTTCCCCTTCGGCCACCACGCGGCCGACGTCATGGCGACGCACGACGACCTCGACGTGTTCCGCTCCGGCCTCGACCTGCTGCTGGCCGGGCTCCGGCTGCAGGCGGGGCGGGGCTGAGGCCGGGTCAGCTCCTTGAGGTCCGCCGGATCGCGACCACGGTCACGTCGTCCGCCAGCAGCCCCTCGGCCGCCAGGCGGGTGACGCCGGCGACCGCGGCGGCAGGGCGGCGCGGACCGTGGCGGCGATCATCGCGGCGCCGACCCCCTTGCCCATGACGTCGGCGACGGTGACGGCGAGCCCGTCGGGCGTGCAGCGCCAGTCGAAGAAGTCGCCGCTCACCGTCCCGCTCTGCACGCAGGCGCCGGCGACGTCGTAGCCCGGGAGGTCCGGGACCGAGCGGGGCTCGAGCCGCCGCTGCACCCTCTCGCCGTCGGCGAGCTCCTGCCGCGAGCGGGCGGCGCCGGCGGTGAGCATCTGCGCGACCTGCTCGCCGCTGAGCGACGCCATGCTGAACGACACCACGACCAGCAGCACCAGCGTGATCAGCGTGGTGGTCGGGGTCCCGAACCAGGTCGCGAACAGCTCGCTGCGCAGCCCCGCGGCCAGGAACACGGCGAACCGGAGCGCGTAGTAGAGGGAGAGGGCGCCGGAGCTGAGCAGCAGCGGCCAGCGCGTGCGCGAGCGTCCGGCGCCGAGCAGCGCGACCTCGCGGGTCGACAGGCCGATGAGGAGCGCCATCGAGGCGAGGTAGAGCGGCCCTCCCGACCAGTCGTTGACGGCGGGCGAGTCGAGGCTGGACACGCCCGTCACCACCACGGTCGGAGCGACCACCAGCCACCACGGCGTCGGCCGGCCGCGGAGGGAGCGGCTCGCCGCCCAGACCGCGGCGGCGCCGGCCACGATGAGCCCGTTCCCGAGCGGATTCGCCCACACCTGGTCGGCCGTGCCGTCGCGGAGGTAGGCGAGCGAGCCGCCCATGAACTGCGCGAGCGCCGTGCACCACCAGAAGCTGAAGGACGAGCGCGTCGACCGGTAGGTGACCAGCGCGAACAGCAGGAAGAGGGTGAGGGCGGTGACCCCGAAGGCGACGCGGAGGGTCGTGGCATCGAGCAAGGCGGGTCCGTGGCCCTTCCAGGAGACCGAGCGGCGGAGCGGCGGACGGGCGCCGTGATCAAGGGGATCCTGTCACGGCGCGCGGGCCGCTCGGGGCGCGCCGTGGAGGCCGGCCCCGGGGATCCGCGGCAGTGCGGCCCGTCCGCCCACCCGACGGGGGGAGCGGGAGGGGAGCTCACCCGTTCGAGGAGAGACCACCGCCCTCGCGCTCGATACAGCATCGCGTGTACCGTCGCTCCCGTGCCCGCCTCCGCGACCCTCACCCACTCCGCTGCTCTCGCGCGCCTCGGATCCGCCCTGGCGGACGAGACCCGGTCACGGATCCTGCTCGCGCTGCGCGAGGCTCCGGCCGTCCCCTCCGACCTCGCGGACGCGCTCGGGGTGTCGCGGCAGGTGATGTCGAACCAGCTCGCGTGCCTCCGCGGATGCGGGCTGGTGGAGGCCGTGAAGGACGGCCGGTACACCTGGTACCGGCTGGCCGAGACCCGGATCGCCGGGGCGCTCGACCACCTGCTCCGCCTGGCCCTGGTCGTCGATCCGGACTGCTGCTCCGGCGACGACTGCCGCTGCGCATGACCGCCCTGCGCGCTCCGCTCCTCCCCGCCCGCCGCCGCGTGCTGCAGAGGCGGATCCGCTGGATCGTCGGCGCGACCATCGCCTACAACGTGGTGGAGGCGATCGTGGCCCTCGCCGCCGGGACGGTCGCCTCGTCCACCGCGCTCGTCGCCTTCGGCCTCGACTCCGTGGTGGAGGTGCTCTCCGCCGCGGCCGTCGCCTGGCAGTTCTCGGGCCGCGATCCGGAGGCGCGCGAGCGCACCGCGCTGCGGGTGATCGCCGTCTCGTTCCTCGGCCTGGCCTCGTTCGTCGCCGTCGACTCGGTCCGGGCGCTGCTCGGATTCTCGGAGGCCCAGCACTCCCCCGTCGGCATCGTGCTGGCCGCCGTCAGCCTGCTGGTGATGCCCGCGTTCTCCCTGCTCGAGCGCCGGACCGGCCGCGAGCTCGGCTCGGCCTCGGCCGTCGCGGACTCGAAGCAGACGCTCCTCTGCTCGTATCTCTCCGCCGCCGTCCTGGTGGGCCTGCTGCTGAACAGCACGCTCGGATGGACGTGGGCCGACCCCGTCGCCGGCCTCGTGATCGCCGCGGTCGCCGTCCGCGAGGGCCTGGAGGCCTGGCGCGGCGAGTCCTGCACGACGCCGATCTCCGCGCTCACGAGCGAGGACTCCGAGGCCTGCGGCTGCTGCTGACGGGGGCGGGACGGCGCGGTGCACATCGGCGGTGGACGACCTCCGTCAGGACTTCGTCGCGAGGCCGGCGGCCGATCGGACCCGCTCCGGAGCTACCGACGGCCGGCCCGCGCCTCGACGACGTGCCGGCACCCGATCCCGCCGCGCTCCAGCTCCTCGCGCTCGCGGCGGAGCCCGACGCGGACCCGCCGCGCCTCGGCCAGCGGCAGCACCGCCTCCGGATCGACGGTCGCCAGCAGGAGCGCCGCCCGCGACCTCGCCGCCACCCGCACGTCCAGGCACGGCGTCTCCTCGGCGAGCCCGAGCAGCGCGGCCACCAGCAGCTCCAGCTCGACCGCAGTCGCGTGGAGCACCAGCACCCGCGAGGCCGGGCTCGACGGGCGGCGGACCAGGAGCGTCGCTCCGGTCATCGTCGCCGCCCTCCCCTGCCCGGGACCGGTCCGGGACGTCCGCCCCGCCTCGGCCCTCGGCGGCCGCCCGCGCGACGTCGGCGTGCACGCATGGGGTTCCTTCTCTCGTCCTGCTGCGGCGCGAACTGCACCGCACCTCCATCACACGACGTGGGCACCCGGGCCGGGGAGAGGGTTGCCACGCGCGCGTCGGCGGGTCAGGAGGCGCCGGGGATGAGAGGGTTGCGCGATGTCCACTGCGAGCGTGCCGTCGCCGCGCGCCGGAGTCCGGACCCGGCGCTTCCGGCGCCTCGCCCGCACGGGCTTCGCCGTCAACGGACTGATCCACCTCCTGATCGGCGGCCTCGCCCTGCGCGTCGCGGTCAGCGACGAGACCTCGCGGGAGGCGGACGCGTCCGGAGCGATCGGGCGCATGGCCGACTCCCCCGTCGGGCTCGTGGTGGTCTGGGCTGCGCTGGTCGGGCTGGTCGCGCTCGGGCTCTGGCAGCTCTCCCTCGGCGGGCGCTCCTCCGCGCCGGGGCTCCCCGCCCGCCTGGGCCGCCGGATCGTCGAGTCGGGCAAAGGCTTCGCCTCGCTCACGCTCGCGGGCACCACGCTCGTCTTCGCCCTCGGCGGTTCGACGAGCTCCTCGGCCACGATCCGCCGCATCAACACCGAGCTGCTGACGAGCACCGTCGGCGTCGTGATCCTCGTGATCGTCGGCGGGATCGTGCTGGGCAGCGGTATCGGCTTCGTCGCGATCGGGATCCGGCGCGGCTTCCGCAAGCTCGTCCGCATCCCCGAGGGCCCGACGGGGACGGCAGTGCTGATCCTCGGCGCGACCGGCTACATCACGAAGGGGCTCGCTCTGGGCCTGGCCGGCGGGATCTTCGTGGTCGCGGCGCTGACCGGCGACGCTCGCCAGGCGACCGGGCTCGACGGGGCCATCCACTTCCTCGACGTCCCTCCGTACGGCACGATCGCCCTGACCCTCGTCAGCGCGGGACTGGTCATGTACGGGCTGTTCCTCGTCGCCCGGGCGAAGCTCGCGAAGCTCTGAGCCGACGCGGCAGTCGTTCACAGTCGCCACCCATATCGCTGAGTATCGTTCGGAGAAACAGGAGGTCATCATGAACGGATCGTCATCGACCGGCGCGTTCGGCACCGGCACGCCCATCGAGAGCATCTGGCGCGCGATGGAGCAGGCCCGCTCCCGCATGGAGAAGCGCGTCGGCTCCCGGGTCGGCCGCGGGGACGTGCGCACCGCGGTGCTCGCGCTCCTCGCCGAGCAGCCCATGCACGGCTACCAGATCATCCGCGAGATCGAGGAGCGCAGCGGAGGCGACTGGAAGCCGAGCCCCGGCTCCGTCTACCCGACCCTCCAGCTCCTCGCGGACGAGGGCCTCATCACGGCCGACGAGCAGAACGGCCGCAAGACCTACACGCTGACCGACGCCGGCCGCGCGACGGTCGCCGAGCACGGCACCTCGACCCCGTGGAACGACTCCGACCACGTCGACTTCGGCGCCCTGCCCAAGGCGGGCCTCGAGCTCGCCCAGGCCGCGGCCCAGGTCGGACGCTCGGGCACCCCCGAGCAGATCCGCAAGGCCGTCGCCGAACTCGAGGACGTGCGCCGCCGCCTGTACGCGATCCTCGCGCAGGACTGACCCGGGTGGCCTCGGTCAGCCCGGGTCCTGCCGCCCCGGGCCACCGAGAGCGGGAGGACCGGCGGCGCTACCGCCGGATCCTCCGCTTCGCCGCGTGGCATCTCGCGGTCACCTGGTTCTTCGACCTGCTCCTGCCGCGGGTGGGGCTCACGCGCGTCGCGCTCCGCACCCGGCCCGGCCGGATGCGCCGCTTCGCCCGCAGCTTCCACGTGCTCGCGGTCGACCTCGGCGGCCTGATGATCAAGGTCGGCCAGTTCATGTCGTCGCGCCTGGACGTGCTGCCGCCCGAGATCACGCGCGAGCTGGAGGGGCTGCAGGACGAGGTCCCGCCCGTCCCGTTCCCGCGGATCCGGGCGCTGGCCGAGTCCGAGCTCGGGCTGCCGCTCGAGCGTGCCTACGCCGGAGTGGACGAGTCGCCCGTCGCCGCCGCCTCCCTCGGGCAGGCTCACCGCGCCCGGCTCTCCCCCGTCGACGCCGGGGACACCGGCTACTCCGCCGCCATCATGAAGGTGCAGCGGCCGGGGATCGACCAGATCGTCGAGGTCGACCTCGCGGCTCTGCGCCGCGTCGGCGGCTGGCTCAGCCACGTGCGCCTCGTCTCGGACCGCGTCGACGCCCCGGCCCTCGTCGAGGAGTTCGCGGTCACCAGCCTCGAGGAGATCGACTACCTGCAGGAGGCGGCCAACTCCGTCCGCTTCGCCGCCGACTTCGCGGGCGACGCCCGGGTGGCCGTCCCGGACGTGGTCTGGGAGCGCTCGACCCGCAAGGTCCTCACGCTCGAGGACGTCACCGCGATCAAGATCACCGACCACGCCGCGCTGCTGGCCGCCGGGATCGACCCGCGGGAGGTCGCTCCGGTCTTCGCGGCCGTGATGTTCGACCAGCTCTTCACCAACGGCTACTTCCACGCGGATCCTCACCCCGGCAACGTCTTCGTCACGCCGACCCCCGGGGGCGAGCTGCCCTGGCGCCTCACCTTCATCGACTTCGGGATGATGGGCGAGGTGCCGCCGAGCACCCGCGCGGGCCTGCGCCGGATGCTGATCGCCGCCGCCTCCCGCGACGGCAAGGGGCTCGTCGACGCGGCCCGAGCGGTCGGCGTCCTCCTCCCCTCGGCCGACTCCCGCGAGCTGGAGCGGGCGCTCACGCAGCTCTTCGCCCGCTTCGGCGGCATGGGCTTCGCCGAGCTGCGGGAGGTGGATCCGCGCGAGTTCCGCGACTTCGCCGTGCAGTTCGGCGACGTGGTGCGCGCACTGCCGTTCCAGCTCCCCGAGAACTTCCTGCTCGTCATCCGCGCGATGTCGCTGACCTCGGGCGTCTGCAGCGCGCTCGACCCGGCCTTCAACCTGTGGGACTCGGTCGAGCCCTACGCGCAGCAGCTGATCCGCGAGGAGCGCGGCTCCGTCGTGCAGGACGTCGGCAAGCAGGCCGTCGACACGCTCGGCCTGATCTGGCGCCTGCCGCGCCGACTCGACGAGCTCGTCACGACCCTCGACGACGGCGAGCTCGCGGTCACCGTCCCCACCATCGAGCGCCGGCTGAACCGGCTCGAGGGCACCGTCCGCCGCGTGATCTCGGCCGTGCTGTTCGCGGGCCTGCTGATCGCGGGCGCCGTCGTGCGCCCGGACGACAGCGGCTTCGGGACCGTGTTGATGATCGCGTCGGCGCTGCCGCTGCTGCACGCCCTGCTGGCCCGCGGTCCGCGCGGCTGAGAGCCGCCGTCAGGCCGCGGCGGCCGCGTCGCATCCGTCACCTCCTCCGCCCACCTCACCGGCGGCGCGGTCGACATCGGCTACACGGACGCGGACAGCCGGCTCGCGCAGCACGGCACCGACTACGGGCTCTGCCAGATCTACGCGAACGAGATCTGGCACTTCGAGCTCGCCACCGAGCCGGGCGGCGACTGCCCGGAGCAGCTGCCCGACGCGAGCGCGACCTGAGCGGCTCTCCCGCGCTCCCGGGATCCGATGCGTCGCGAAAGGTCGTCATCGGAGGCGAAGGGGAGCCGTTCGCGACGCATCGATCGCGCAGGCGGCCGGGCGGCGGGGCTCGGCGGCCGGGCTCAGCGGCTGGTGAGCAGCTCGACGAACTCGTCGGCCATCGCGAGCTGGGCGCTCAGCGCCTCGCGGCGCTCGCGGGCCTGCGCGACGAAGCCGTCGAGCTGCGCGCGGACCTCGGCCGGGGCGTCGTCGCCCTCGGCCTCGAGGGTGTCGATCACGCGGAGCAGCGCGGCCATCTCCTCCAGCGAGAAGCCGAGCGGCTTCATGCGGCGGATGAGGATCAGGCGGTCGTAGTCGGTGGACGTGTAGAGGCGGAAGCCGCCCTCGGTGCGGCCGGACGCCTTCACGAGGCCGATCTCGTCGTAGTGGCGCAGGGTCCGGAGCGAGAGGCCGGTCCGCTCGGCGAGCTCGCCGATGTGCATGGTGCCGATCCTGCTCACCCCTTCAGATCTACCCTTACGTGAGGGTAGGGTTGCCCGTGCTGCTGACACGCCTCTGCAAGCTTGGCATCCCCGCCCGCTTCCGCCGACCTGATGCCGCAGCCCTCCGCGCTCCTCGTCGAGCACCCCTCCCACTCCCTGGAGCCGCCGCGATGGCCCTCGCCTCGAAGACCCCTGCCCGCCCGCACGCCGAGCCCACAGTGATGACGGCGCTGCGCACCCCCCGCATCCTGACCCGCGAGGTCCTCGCCGGCCTCGTGGTCGCGCTCGCGCTCATCCCCGAGGCGATCTCGTTCTCGATCATCGCGGGCGTGGATCCGCGGGTCGGCCTCTTCTCGTCGTTCGTGATGGCCGTGTCGATCGCCTTCCTCGGCGGCCGCCCCGCGATGATCACCGCCGCCACCGGCGCCGTCGCCCTCGTGATCGCCCCCGTCGCCCGCGACTACGGGATGGACTACTTCATCGCGACGGTGATCCTCGCGGGCGTGCTCCAGATCGTGCTCGGGCTGCTCGGAGTGGCGAAGCTCATGCGCTTCATCCCCCGCAGCGTGATGGTCGGATTCGTGAACGCGCTGGCGATCCTGATCTTCTCGGCGCAGATCCCCAACCTGATCGGCGTGCCCTGGCTGGTCTACCCGCTGGTCGCCGTCGGCATCGTGATCATGGTCGTGATGCCGCGCCTGACGAAGGCCGTTCCGGCGCCTCTCGTCGCCATCGTCCTCATCACCGCGGCGGTCGTCGTGACGGCGGTCGCCGTCCCCACCGTGGGCGATCAGGGCGAGCTGCCCCGCAGCCTCCCCGAGCTGTTCCTGCCGAACGTACCGCTGACCTGGGAGACTTTCACGACCATCGCGCCGTACGCCGTCGCGATGGCGCTCGTCGGACTCCTGGAGTCGCTGATGACCGCGAAGCTCGTCGACGACATCACCGACACCCCCTCCCGCAAGACCCGCGAGTCGCTCGGGCAGGGCGCCGCGAACGTGCTCTCCGGCCTGTTCGGCGGCATGGGCGGCTGCGCGATGATCGGCCAGACGATGATCAACGTGAAGGCGTCCGGCGCCCGCACCCGCATCTCGACCTTCCTCGCCGGCGTGTTCCTCCTGATCCTCGTCGTCGCGCTCGGCGACCTCGTCGCGATCATCCCGATGGCCGCGCTGGTCGCGGTGATGGTGATGGTCTCGGTGGCGACCTTCGACTGGCACAGCATCCGCCCGTCGACCCTGAAGCGGATGCCCGTGGGCGAGACGGTCGTCATGATCGCCACGGTCGTCGTGGTCGTCCTCACCCACAACCTGGCGATCGGAGTCGTCATCGGCGTCCTGGCCGCCATGGTCGTCTTCGCCCGCCGGGTCGCCCACTTCGCCACCGTCGAGCGCACCCTCTCGGCCGACGGATCGACGGCCCACTACACGGTCACCGGCGAGCTGTTCTTCGCCTCCAGCAACGACCTCACCACGCAGTTCTCCTACGCGGAGGACCCTGCGCACGTCGTGATCGACCTCTCCGGCTCCCACATCTGGGACGCCTCGACCGTCGCCGCGCTGGACGCCGTCACGACCAAGTACGAGCGCCACGGCACCCGCGCCGTGATCGCGGGCATGAACGACGCCTCCACCCGGATGCACGGCCGCCTCGCCGGGAATCTCGGCGCGGGGCACTGAGGGTCGGGGCTGCGGGACCGCACGCGCAGCCCCTCAGAGCGGCGCGAGCACCAGCGACCAGAGCCAGCGCCCGCCGACGACCCGGTGCACGACCACGAACAGGGCGGTGATCGCGAGTCCGACCGGCAGCAGCACGGCGCCGGCCGCGAGGCGGTCGGGGGGCACGGCGAGCAGCAGGCCGAGCGGCACCGACGCGCAGGCTGCGACCAGCGCCGCGACGAGAGCGGCGCGGCGGTCCCGGGTCGGCTGCGGCACGACGCCGATCCGGCGCCGGACCAGCCAGTGGGCGAGGGCCCACGCGGCCGTGGTCCCGAGGGCGGTGCCGCCCGCGATCGCCGGCACGACGAGTTCGGCAGGCAGGAGGAGCCCGCCGACGAGCGCCCCCGCCGCGACGCCGACGGCCGAGACGACCTGGGTCGCCAGCGAGTCGCGGGCCCGACCCAGCGCGAACATCGCCCGGTTGAGGACGTAGGTCTGGCTGAAGCCGACCAGGCTCAGGGCGAGCAGCTGCAGGACTCCGCCGATCACCGGTGTGCCGAAGACGAGCTGCGTGAGCAGTGGCGCCGCCGCGACGAACAGGAGCGTCGCGAGCAGAGTGACGGCGAGCACCGCGTCCTCGGTCCGTCGGAGGTTCACCGCCGCGGCCGCCCGATCGCCGCGGTGCAGGTCCCGGCTGAGCGGCGTGAACATCGCCGTGGCGACGGAGACGACCAGGATGCCGTGCGGCAGCAGGAGCAGCAGCTGCGCGCTCGAGAAGGAGTTGAGGCTCGGCCCGTCGACGCCGGCGCGGTTCATGGCCTGGCCGGCCGCCGTCGCCGCGTTCGAGACGACGATGTACGACACCTCTGCGACGAGGGCGCCGAGGAACACCCAGACCGCGTCCCGCGACACTCCGCCGAGCCCGGCGACGCCGAAGCGCGGCCGCAGGCGGACGCCGACGGACCGCGAGAACGCGACCGCGATCACCCCCTGCACCACGATCGCCGCAGTGGCAGTGCCGCACAGGAGCGCCACCATCTCCGGCGTCCACTCGTCGGCGGGTGTCGACGCCGCCTCGGGGTGGATCAGGAGGAACACCGCGATCCCGAGCACCGAGATCACGTTCGCGCAGGCGGGCGCCCACGCGCCCGGCCCGTACTTCTCGGCGGAGTTGAGCAGCTGCGAGAAGACGGCGAAGACGATGTAGAAGAAGATCTGCGGCAGGCACCAGTAGGCCATCTGGGTGGCGAGCAGAGCCCAGTCGGCCGACCAGCCCCCGGCGTAGAGCCCGACGATCAGCGGCGCCGCGAGCGTGCAGGCGGCCGTGAGGAGCGCCGCTCCGCCGAGGCACACGGTGAGCAGCCGCTCGAGGGTCCGCACGCCCTCCGGTCCGTCGGCCCGCGCCCGGACCATCTGCGGCACGAGCACCGCGCCGAGCACCCCGCCCGCGATGAGCCCGTACAGGTAGGTGGGCGCGGAGTTCGCGACCTCGAACACCTGCCCGCCGACCGACGCGCTCGTGCCGCCGACCGCCACGACCAGGAGCGCCAGCCGGACGAACCCGAGGATCCGCGAGACGAACGACGCGACCACCATCCCCCCGGTCGCGCTGCGCATCCGGGCAGCATAGGCGGTGCGACCCGGGTCGCCACCGACCGCGGCGCCCGCCGGGGTCGATGCGTCACGAACGGTCGTCACGGGCGCGGGAGAGGGGCCGATCGTGACGCATCGATCTCGGGGAGGGCGGGAGGCGGGAGGGCCCGCGGGCGGCGCTAGACGCGCACGGGTGCGACGGAGGCGCGGCGGATCAGCCGCGTCTCCAGCTCCATGCGGGTGGCCGAGGCTCCCGAGGCGAGCGGGGTCGCCGACCGGTGCGCCTGGTGCAGCATCCGGAAGGCGATGGCGCCCATCTCGCCGATGGGCTGCTGGATCGTGGTCATCGGCGGGGTCGCCCAGGCCGACTCCTCGACGTCGTCGAAGCCGATGACGCTGAGGTCTCGCGGGATGCGGAGGCCGGCGTCGTCGGCGGCCTCGTAGACGCCGAGCGCCATCACGTCGGAGCAGGCGAAGAAGGCGGTCGGCGCGTCCGGCTCGGCGAGCATCAGCCCGGCGGCCTCGCGGGCCAGCTCGCGGTCCCAGTCGCAGTAGGCGACGCGCGGATCCTCGACCCCGGCGGCGCGGAGCGCGGTGGTGAAGCCGTCGATCCGGGCGCTGCTGTAGAGCTGGGTGCGAGTGCCGCCGAGGACGCCGAAGCGGGTGTGGCCGGCGTCGAGGAGGTGCTCGGCGGCCATGCGGCCCCCGTCCCAGTTGGTCGCGCCGACGCTCGCGACGTCGGCCGGCGGCCGCGTGCTGGGGTCGACGACGACGACGGGCAGCTCGGCGGTGGTCAGCAGGTGCAGCTGCGCGGCCGAGACGTTGACCAGCACCACGATGGCGCCGAGCGAGGGGCGGCGGAGGAGGCGGCTGATCCAGGCGCCGTCGTCGCGGGCGCGGGTGAGCACCAGGTCGACCCCGGCGGCGGAGGCCTCGGCCTCGATGCCCTCGAGGACCGGGCCGATCCAGGTGCCGCCGATGTGGCCGACGACGACGTCGACGATCTGGGCGGAGTGCGGATCCTCGACCGGCGGGCGCAGGCGCGGGCGGCGGCGGTAGCCGAGCGCGTGCGCCGCCTCCATCACGCGCAGACGGGTCGCCTCCGAGACGTCGGTGCCGCCGTTGAGCACCTTCGAGACGGTGGGGACGCTCGTCCCGGCGCGCTCGGCGATCAGCGCCATGGTCGGGCGGGTGGTCGCTCCGGAGACGTCGTCGTGGTCGGGCATGTGCTCACCGTAGCGGATGCCGACTTTCGCAACTAGCCCTGCGCCAGGACGGCTTGCTCCGCCGGGAACCGCGGTGCATGATGGTCGGACGCCGGGACTCCCGCACAGAAGTTGCGCAAGTCCTGTTCGATGACGAACCGCGGAGCGATCCGCCCGCACGTGAGGACGACGATGACCGACCACTCCCCGACCACTCCCGGCAAGACGGCCCTCGTCGTCCGAGGGGGCTGGGACGGCCACCAACCGGTCGAGGCGACCGAGCTGTTCCTGCCGTTCCTCCGCGACAACGGCTACGACGTGCGCGTCGAGGAGTCGACCGCCGTGTACGCCGATGAGGCCTACATGCGGACGGTCGACCTGATCGTGCAGTCGAACACGATGACCTCCATCCAGTGGGAGGAGTTCCTGGGCCTCCGCGCGGCGGTCGAGCGCGGCACGGGCCTCGCCGGCTGGCACGGCGGGATCGCCGACTCCTACCGCGACAACTCCGACTACCTGCAGCTGATCGGCGGCCAGTTCGCCTCGCACCCCGGCAAGCACCCGGACGAGCGCACCGGCGAGCAGTCGGACAACTACATGCCGCACACGATCGAGATGACGGCCCTCGCCGCCGACCACCCGATCACGCAGGGCATCACCGACTTCGAGCTGGTCACGGAGCAGTACTGGGTGCTGCACGACGACTACAACGACGTGCTCGCCACGACCACGCAGGCCGTCCGCCCGTGGGACCCGTGGAAGCGCCCCATCACCTCCCCCGCGATCTGGACCCGCCTCTGGGGCGAGGGCCGCATCTTCGTCTCGACGCCGGGCCACCGCGTCGAGATCCTCCAGGACGACAACGTCCGCACGATCATCGAGAGGGGAATGCTGTGGGCGTCCCGCTGAGAGTCGGCATCATCGGCGTCGGGAAGATCAGCGAGCAGTACCTCGCGAACCTCCCGACCTTCCCCGGCCTCCGCCTCGTCGCGGTCGCCGACCTGAACCAGGAGCGGGCGCAGCAGGTCGCCGACGAGCAGGGCGTCCGCGCCCTCACCGTCGACGCGCTGATCGACGACCCGGAGATCGACGCGGTGCTGAACCTCACGATCCCGGCGGCGCACGTCGAGATCGGCACCCGCGCCTTGAAGGCGGGCAAGCACGTCTTCGCCGAGAAGCCGCTCGGGCTGAACCAGGCCGAGGCCGCGCCGATGCTCGACCTCGCGGACGAGCTGGGCCTGCGCTTCGCGAGCGCCCCGGACACGGTGCTCGGGACCGGCGTGCAGACCGCGCGCCTCGCCCTCGACTCCGGAGCGATCGGCACCCCGATCGCCGCGCAGGTGCACTGGGCCGCTCCCGGCCACGAGCGCTGGCACCCGGCGCCCGAGTTCTACTACCAGCCCGGCGGCGGCCCGCTGCTGGACATGGGCCCGTACTACCTGACGGCGCTCGTGCACTTCTTCGGGCCGGTCGTCCGCGTCACGGGCCTGGCCACCCGCTCCGACCGCCCGCGCACGATCGAGACCGGGCCGAAGGCGGGCACGCCGATCGAGGTGACGATCGACACGCACATCACCGCGCTGCTCGAGCACGCGAGCGGAGTCGCCACCACCGTCACCGTGAGCTTCGAGGTCTGGCGCAGCCGGGCCCCGAAGTTCGAGGTCTACGGCACCGAGGGCACCATCTCGGTCCCGGATCCGAACATGTTCTCGGACCCGGTCGAGGTCGCCGTCCGCGACGAGGACTGGCGGGTCGTCCCCGACTCCGCCGGCGTGATCGACACCGGTCGCGGAGTGGGACTGGCCGACCTCGCGGAGGCGATCGCGGAGGACCGCCCGCACCGCGCCTCCGGCCGCGTGGCCCTGCACGTGCTCGAGATCATGGACGCCGTGCTCCGCTCGAACGAGGAGAAGGCGGTCGTGACGATCGCGAGCACCGCCGAGAAGCCCGACGTGATGCCGCTGCGCACGGCGGGCTCGATCGGCGCCTGACAGCGCCGGGGGGCGACGACGGGAGGCGGGGGATCGCCGCCAGCGCGTCGCTCCCCGTTCGGGGGTGACGGCGGGGGGCGACGCCGTAGACTCGGCGGATCGACGGTCCTCAGCCGCCGCCGCACGCGGAGGGGGATCGGCCGTGGCAGTCGGCTTCCGGCGGAGCGGTGAGCTCCGTGCCCTCGCGCGCCCCCGGCTCCGGGCGGCCGGCGACCCGCTCTCCCCCGAGGACCACCGCTCCCGGCTGTCCGGTTGGCTCAGCATGCCCGGCGGGCCGGGTCTCGTGCGCCCCTCCGCCCTCGCTCCGGCGTGGGAGGCGCCCCTGCTCCGGCTCGTGCGCGCCGGGGCGCCGGCGGAGGACCTGCACGAGGCGACCACCGGCTCCCCCGAGGGCTCGCGCCTCGCGGCCGTCGTCGAGCTCGTCCGCGACGCCCTGCACTCCGCGGACGACGATCGCTCTCTGCGGCTCACCGGCTGGCTGGTGCGCATCCGCTACGACCCGTCGGCCGACTCCTTCCTCCGCCGCTACGGGATCGCGCTGACCGTCCGCCTGCCGCTGAGCGGCGGCCTCGACGTGGAGGTGCCGCTCGACGCCCCGGCGCTGCGCCTGCTCTACGCCGAGCTGGCAGCACCGATGGATCCGACCGCGGCTGTCGTGGCGGTCGAGACCCTGGAGCCGTCGACCCTCGCGGCGTCGACGCTCGCCTCCCTCTACTCCGCCCGCCGCCGCTGGAGCGACGTGGCCGAGTTCTCGGCGCCCGTCGAGAACGTGGACGCCGCCTCCGCCGCGGTGCTCATCCGCCGCGGCGTCGCTCTTCGCGAGCTCGGCCTGATCGAGGGCGCCCTCGAGACGTTCGACCGCGTGGTGCGCCCGACCGTCACCAGCGCGCGTCCCGTGGAGCTGGGGGCGGAGGCGCTGCTCGAGCGCGCGAGCAGGCTCCTCTCGGACGGGCGCACGGCTCCTGCTCGGCGCGATCTGGACCGCGTGCTCTCCCGCTACCCGGACAGCGCCGCAGCGCACGAGCTGCTGGCGGTCACCGGGCGCTGACGCGATGGAGGGGCGCACCCTCTGCAGGATGCGCCCCTCCGGGGAGTGCGTCGGCTCAGTGCGTCGGCTCAGTGCGTCGGCTCAGCCCTCGGCCTTCGAGGGCTTGCCCTCGGCGGGCAGGACCTCGTGCGGGGTGTCGCGCTCGTCCTCGCCCTCGGCCTGCGACGGCTTGTCGGACTGGTCGTCCGGGTCCTCGACGGGGCTCGGGGTCTGGTCGCTCATCGGAGTCCCTCCGGCTCGTCGGACGTGGCGGACGGCTCGGGGTGCGCCTCGAACTCCATCCAGGCGCGGTCCAGATCGGCCTGCGCCGACTCGGGCTCGCTGGCGAAGTAGCCGTCGTAGATCGCGCGGCCGCCGTGCTCGGGCAGGTCGTCGCGACCGCCGAAGGCCTGCGCGAAGCGGCCGACCTCGTCGTCCCTCTTCTGCTGATCCCGCAACCAGGCGGGGAAGGTCTGCGTCATGGTGACACCTCTCTCTCCTGCCCTCCAGCCAATCGCCCGCCGCGGATCCGGGCAAGCCCTTCCTCCGCGGGCCCCGAGGGGCCAGGCTCCGCCCTGGAGGAGACGGGCTCCGCCCTGGAGAAGCGGCGCTCCGCCCTCTAGAGGACATGTCCGCTACAGGGCGCCCCCTGCCCCGCCGCGGAGGAGAGCCGACCCCTAGCGTGAGCCCGTGACCGACCCCGCTTCTCCGCGCCCCGCCCGCACCGCCGCGGGTCTGCGCCGCACTCTGCTCGCTCTGACCGCGACCGTCGCCCTGCTCGCCGGCACCGCGGCTCCCCTCGCCTCCGCCGAGCCGGACCCGGTGCCGGTCGGGAACGACCACCTCGCCAACGGCGTCGCCGCCTGGGGGCGCTACCTCAACGGGGAGTGGGACGTGCCGGCGGGCATGTCCGACCTCACGGACGTCGCGAGCAGCTACAGCCACACCCTCGCGCTCCAAACCGACGGCACCGTCGAGGCCTGGGGAGCGGATCTGGAGGGCGAGCGGGACGTGCCGGCCGGGCTCCGCGAGGTGACCGCGATCTCGACCGGGTACCTCCACAGCATCGCCCTCACGATGGAGGGGACGGTCGTCGCGTGGGGCGACGACCGTCAGGGCCAGACCGACGTCCCGGCCGGACTCGGCGGCGTGACCGCCGTCGCCGCGGGCAGCTACCACACCCTCGCTCTGCGGGGCGACGGGACCGTGGCGGCCTGGGGCTCCGATCAGTTCGGAGCGACCGACGTGCCGGCGGGTCTCTCCGGAGTGGTCGCGATCGCCGCGGGCGGCTGGAACAGCCTCGCGCTGCGCGCCGACGGGACGGTCGTGGCGTGGGGCGGCGACGACAGGGGCGCGTACACCGCCCCGGCAGGCCTCCGCGACGTCGTCGCCGTCTCGGTCAGCTACTCCCACAGCCTCGCCCTGAAGCGGGACGGCACCGTCGTCACCTGGGGCGACCCCGTCGACTCCGGCTTGCCGCGGGTCCCCGCCGATCTCGGCGGCATCACCGCGATCGCCGCCGGCATCGGCTTCAGCGTCCTGCTGACGTCCGACGGCACCGTCGTCTCCCTGCACCCCGACGGCGACACGGAGCTGGACGTCCCGGCCGGGATCACCGGCGCCACCGGCATCGCGGTCGGCTTCAACCACGCCTTCGCGATCGGCCCGCTGCCGACCCTCACCGCCGACACCGCCGAGACGCTCGTCAAGACCGGGACCCGCTACTCCGCGACCTTCACGGCGTCCGGCCCGGCCGCGACCTTCGAGGTCTCGTCCGGCGCCCTTCCCGCGGGGGTGGCCCTCTCGCCGGAGGGCGTCGTCTCGGGCAGGCCGACCACCGCAGGCGACTCCACCTTCACGGTGAGCGCGCGGAACGCGTACGGCACCACGGCCGGCGTGCCGCACACGGTCACCGTGGTCCCCGCGAACACCCCGCCCGTCGTGACGGTCGCCTCCGCCACCGACGGCGCCTCCTACGAGAAGGGCTCGGAGCCGAGGGCCGCCTGCGCGATCACGGATGCGGAGAGCGGAACGTTCAGCGAGGAGGCCGTCGTCACCGGCACGCTCGTGAACGGCCTCGGCACCCGCACGGCGACCTGCACCTGGACCGACCCCGGAGGACTGACCACGACCGCCGCCGCGACCTACCGGATCGTCGACACCGGCGTCCCCACCATCATCGCGACGACCGCGCCGGCGGCTCCGAACGCCGCGGGCTGGTTCCGCTCCCCCGTCTCCATCGGCTTCTCCTGCGCCGACGGCAGCGGCTCCGGGATCCGCAGCTGCACCCCCGCGCGGATCCTGCGCGAGGGCCCCGGCCAGAGCGTCGCCGGCACCGCCGTCGACAACGCGGGCAACCGCGCCACGACGACCCGCAGCGGCATCGCCATCGACACCACGAAGCCGCAGCTCTCGTTCACGTCGAGGCCCGAGGGGTCCTACCCCTACGGCACGGTGCTCCCGGAGGCGCGCTGTCTCGCGGACGACGCGCTCTCGGGCCTCACCGGCGCCTGCGTGATCACGGGCGGCGGCCGCTCCGTCGGTCCGCACGTGTACCGGGCGACCGCGACCGACCGGGCGGGCAACGTCTCGACCCTCACCGCGTCCTACACCGTGACCCCGTGGACGATCGGCGGGCTCAGCACCTCGGTGAAGAGCGTGGCCGCCGGAGCCGCGACCGGCATGACGTTCCAGGTGACCTCGACGTCCTCCGCGGGAACGTTCCGCCACTCCGCCCTCGCCGACGTGCGCAGCGTCACGCAGAGGCAGACCTCCTGCACCGCCGGCGCCGTCCTCACCGGAGCGCCGACGACCACCCTGACCGGACGCCTCCGCTACGACACCGCGACGAACCGCTACGTGAAGGCGTGGACGGTGCCCGCGAAGCGGGGCACCTGCTGGACGCTGACGGTCACGACGGCGGACGGCAGCACGGGGAGCGCCCGGTACTCGGTGAAGTAGCGGCGCCGGACGGCCGCCGCGGTCCTGTCAGGCTCCCGCCGCGGCGTACCGCTCCGCGAGCACGCGGAACGCGGCGGCCAGCTCGGGCGGTTCGGCCCCGGCCATCGGAGCGTCGAACCGGCCGAACGACGCGGCGAGCGCCTCCCACGACCAGGCGCCGAGGGCGAGTCGGCAGCCCGCATCGCCGAGGTCCTCCACCTCCCCGTCGCCCGCGTAGGGCAGGACCTCGGCGGCGGGCGCCTCGAGCACCACCGAGCCGCGGCACGGCCACCCCTCCCCGGGCGCTCCGCCGCGGAACCGCGCCTCCAGGAACTCGGCGGGACTCCCGCCCGGCAGCACCCGGCGGCGGAAGCGAGCCCCGCGGGGCGAGCGCGGCTCGAGCCGGTCGACGCGGAACACCCGCCAGTCGTCGCGGTCGAGGTCGAAACCGATGAGGTACCAGCGGCCCTGACGCGCGACCAGGTGGTGGGGCTCGACGCGGCGCACCGCCTCCGCGTACGCGAAGCGGAGCACCTCCGAGGCCCGGACGGCCGCCGCGACCGCGACCAGCCGCTCCGGAGGGACTGCGGGGGCCGGCGCCGCCGCGACCGTGAAGCGCAGCGCATCAGCTCGGGGCCGGAGCCGGGCGGGCAGGACCTGCCGCACCGTCGCCAGCGCACGGGCCGACGCCTCCTCGAGCCCCGCGATCGGCGCGCGCAGGGCGGCGGTGAGGGCGAGCACCTGCTCGTCGTCGAAGAGCAGCGGCGGGAGCTCGGCGCCGGCCTCGAGCCGGTACCCGCCGTCGGGGCCCTTCGCCGCGTCGATCCGGTAGCCCATCGTGCGGAGCCGGTCGACGTCGCGACGCACCGTGCGCGGCGCGATCCCCAGGCGCTCGGCGAGCACTCCGCCCGGCCAGTCGCGGCGGGTCTGCAGGAGGGAGAGGAGCACGAGGAGCCGCTCGGTCGTCGTGGGCACGTCCCGAGGGTATTCCGAGAAGAGGACCGTCACCGTCCTCTTCTCCTAGGAGCGTCGGGGCACCGGGTGATCGACCCGGCACGACTGCGAGGAGCGCACCATGAGCATCACCACGACGACCCACCTCAACTTCCGCGGACAGGCCCGCGAGGCACTGGAGTTCTACGCCTCGGTCACGGGAGGCCGGGTCGACGCGATGTCCTACGCGGACGCGAACGCTGTCACCGCGCCCGACGAGGCCGACCAGCTGATGTGGGGCCAGGTCGTCTCCGAGGCCGGCTTCCGCGTCATGGCGTACGACGTCCCCGCGCACACGGCTTACGACCCGGGCACGATCCCGGTGTTCGTGTCGCTGCGCGGCTCCGACGCCGACGAGCTGCACCGCCTCTGGGACGGCCTCTCGGAGGGGGCGGCGGTCGTCGTGCCCCTGGCCCCGGCGGCCTGGTCGCCCCTCTACGGGATGCTGCGCGATCGCTTCGGAGTGACGTTCGTCGTCGACCTCGAGGTCGCCTGGGGCTGAGGCCCGCGGGCTCGGCGGCGGGGCGCGTCCCACTGCGGACGCGCCGGCCGCCGACTCGGTACGCTCAGCACCGGATCCGGTCGGAGGGACGCTGCATGCTGGAGACGATCTCCGAGGCCCTCTCGCTGGTCACCCTCCCCCTCGGCGTGCTGTTCCTGCTCGCCGCGTTCGTCGCGGCGCTGATCGACGGACGCTGGCTGACGACGACCGCCTACCTCGAGGAGGGGCCGCCCCTCGCGCTGCACTGGGTGACCCGGGCCGGCGAGGTCCGGTCGCGTCCGCTGTCCGCCGGGGACCCGCTGACGCCGACGCGGTCGGACCAGCGGGAGGTGCACTACCGCGAGGAGGATCCGCACCGCATCCGCCTGCACCGGTGGAGCGACGCGGTGCGGGCCCTGCGCCTGACCGGGCTGATCCTGCTCGGGGCGGGCGTCGTCCTCGGGATCCTGTCGACGGCGCTGGCGGTCCTCGCCTAGGCGGCGCTCCGTGCGCGAGGATCGGACCCGTGGATGCGGAACGGGTTCTCGGAGACGGTCGGGCCGACGGGGTGTGGTGCCGGCTCGGGGAGCCGCTGACGGTCGCGCAGATCGCTCGCGGCGGGCCCGCGTGGCTGTGCCTGGACGCGCAGCACGGCGCGTTCGACGACGCCGCGGTCCTCGCCTCCCTTCGCGCGCTCGACGCCGTGAGCGGGAGGCCGCCCGTCGGCGTCCGGGTCGCCGGACTCTCCGACGCGCTGATCGGCAGGGCGCTCGACGCCGGAGCGGACGTCGTCGTCGTCCCGATGATCGAGACGGTCGAGGAGGCGCTCGCGGCCGTCCGCGCCGCGCACTACCCGCCGCTCGGCCGCCGCAGCTGGGGGCCGATGTCCGATCTCTGGGGCGCCGCTCCCCCGTCGGCCGCCGAGGCGCGCACCGCGCTCTGGGTCATGATCGAGACGCAGGCCGGCCTCGACGCCGTCGATCGGATTCTCGCGGTGCCGGGCGTGAGCGGAGTCTTCGTCGGCCCGTTCGACCTCGCGATCGGCCTCGGGCGGGACCTGTCCGACCTGCTCGCCGCGGACGGACCGGACGACCCGCTGCCGAGGATCGCCGCGGCGGCCCGGCGCGCGGGCAAGGGCGCCGGGGCCTACGCGGGCGACCGCGAGCGCGCCGGGCTGCTGCGAGCGCTCGGCTTCCCGAGGGTCGCGGTCGCGACGGATCAGTCGCTGATCGCGCTCGGCACCGCGGCGGCGCTCGACGCGGACGCCGCCGACTCCGGCTGCTGAGCCCGAGGCCGGGCACGGGGCCGGCCGCCGGTCACCGGCGAGCGCTCCCGCCGGGGGGATGCACGGGCTCCGGCGGCTCGGGGACGAAGCGGAGGCCGCCAGCGGAGTTCGCGAGATCGGTGAGCGCCGAGATCCAGGCGGGGTTGATGCGGGGCATGCGGCCGCCGGCGTAGGTGTAGCGGAGCGTGTGCGAGGGGTGCAGCCAGATCGCGCTGCGGCCGTCGCTCATCCCGTTCTCGTCGCGCCAGGTGAGCAGGCACGACTCCCCCCGGCGCAGCTTCGCGGTGAGGACGATCTGCAGGTGGGCGAGCACCCGGTCCTCGACGTCGATCTCGACCGATCCGTCGTAGTGCAGCTTCCCCATCGGCGTCTCCCGGCCTCGTCCTCGGAAGACGGGCGCGCCTCCGGCCCACCATCCTCGGGTGTCGTCCAGTGACCCGTTCGGGGCGGCGACAACCACCGGATCAGCTGGTAGCGGCGGATCCGCTGGTCTCGACGGGGCGGGGCTCAGGCCGGCGGGTTCGCCGCCATGAAGTCGCGCATCGGCAGCAGGTTCTGGAGGGGCGCGAAGTACCCGAAGCGGGGCAGGTCGAAGACCACTCCCGCGACTCCGGAGGACCCCATCGCCGCGATCCACTCGAGCGCGGCCGGCATCGGCACCTTCAGCACGCGCGACGCGTCCTCGTCGGAGAGGCCGGCGTGCAGCGCCCCGGCGCGGGCGCGCTCCCCCGTGGTGAAGGCGAAGACCATCGGCCCCGACTCCAGGCCGCCGACGAAGGGGGTGGGCGCGTCGTCCGGCCCCCGCGCGATGAAGCACCACATCGGCAGGGCGTAGACGCTGCGCCAGAGCGCGTCCATCGCGGCGAAGCTCTCGGGGTCGGCGCGCAGGGCCTCCGCCCGGGCGTCGATCTCGACGGTCTGATCCATGGGGCTCCCCTCGGCGCCGGCGGTCGGCGCGGACCTCCACGCTAACGATGCTCCCGCTGGGCCGCACCCGCGATCGATCCGTCAGCAGCGGCCCGTCCCCGCGGCGGGCACGGGCCGCAGACGACGGATGGATGCGGTGGTGGCTGTGCGAGCCGTCCGCTGATCCGCTCGGCCACTGGCCCCGTCCAGACGGTTAGGTTAGGTTAACCTTCGCAACCCCCACCACCCCCTTCGAAGGATCGCCGTGCCCGCCACTCGCACCCCCCTCCGCCTGACCGCCGTCGCCTCGCTCGGCCTCGCCGCGCTGCTGCTCACCGCCTGCTCGGGAGGAGCCGACGCCGGCTCCGAGGGCACGTCCGAGAGCAGCGCCGCCGAGAGCAGCGAGGGCTTCCCCGTCACCGTCGACCACGCCTTCGGCAGCACCACCGTCGAGTCGGCCGACCGCGTCGTCGCGACGAGCTGGACCAACCAGGACGTGGCGCTCGCGCTGGGTGTGACCCCTGTCGGCTTCACCCGCGCCTCCTACGGCGACGAGGACGGCGACGGCCTGCTGGTGTGGACGAAGGAGGCGCTCGACGCCTCCGGCGCCGAGACCCCGACCCTGTTCGACGAGACCGACGGCGTGCCCTTCGAGGCGATCTCGGACCTCAGCCCGACCGTGATCCTCTCGGCCTACTCCGGCATCACCCGGCAGGACTACGACACCCTCAGCCAGATCGCCCCCACCGTCGCCTACCCGGGCCTGCCCTGGGGCACGACCTGGCAGGACTCCGCGAAGCTCGACGGCGCCGCGCTGGGCCTCGAGGACGAGGCCGTCGCGAAGGTCGGCGAGATCGAGAGCGACATCACGCAGACCACCGCGTCCTACCCGCAGCTCGCGGGCACCACGTTCATGTACGGCTGGTACGACCCGACCGACGCGAGCACCTTCACCTACTACACGCCGAACGACGCGCGCGTGAAGTTCGTCGAGGACCTCGGTCTCGACGTCGCCCCGAGCGTCGCCGAGCTCTCCGGCGACTCGGAGGCGTTCAGCGGCACCATCAGCTCCGAGAACGCCGACCAGCTCGACGCCGACGTGCTCGTCGTCTACGGCGACGACACGACCCTCGCCGCGCTGCAGGCCGACCCGCTGCTCTCCAAGATCCCGGCCGTCGAGCGGGGCTCCGTCTACGTGCTCGAGGACGGCTCCTCCGCCGCCATGGCCACCTCGTCGCCGAACCTGCTCAGCATCCCGTGGGTGCTCGACGAGTACACCGCCGGCCTCGCCGCGGCCGCCGACAAGGTGTCGTGACCCGCACCGCACCCACCCGGAAGACGAGGGCGACCGCGCTGGCGGTCGCCCTCGTCGCGCTGGCCGTCGCCTCGGTCCTCTCGCTCGTGTACGGCTCCCGCGAGATCCCGCTCGGCGAGGTCTGGCCGGCGCTGACCTCGCCCGATCCGGCGTCCATCGTCGACGCGGCGGTGCAGGGGCGGGTGCCGCGGACGGTCCTCGCGATCCTGGTCGGCGCCGCGCTCGGGCTCGCCGGAGCCGTGATGCAGGGCCTGACCCGCAACCCGCTCGCCGATCCGGGCATCCTCGGCCTCAACTCCGGCGCCTCGCTCGCGGTCGTGCTCGGGATCGCCGGGGTCGGCGCGACGAGCCTGCCGCAGTTCATCTGGCTCGCGTTCCTCGGAGCCGCCGCCGCCGGGGCGTTCGTCTACGCGGTCGCCTCGCTCGGCCGCGAGGGCGCCACTCCGCTGAAGCTCGCCCTCGCCGGAGCCGCCACCGCCGCCGCGCTCACCTCCCTCATCAGCGCGGTCCTGCTCACCCAGGAGACCACGCTGAACCGCTTCCGCTTCTGGCAGGTCGGCGGAGTCGGCGGCGCCGAGACCGCGAGCATCCTGCAGGTCCTCCCGTTCCTCGCGGTCGGCGCGGTGCTGGCCCTGTCCAGCGCGCGGGGGCTCGACGCCCTCGCGCTCGGCGACGACCTGGCGACCGGCCTCGGCCGGCGCGTGGGGCGCATCCGCCTGGTCGCGGGGCTCGCGGCCGTGCTGCTCTGCGGCGCCGCGACCGCGATCGCCGGACCGATCGGATTCATCGGCCTGGTCGTCCCGCACCTCGCCCGCCGCGTCACCGGCCCCGCGCACGCCTGGCTGCTGCCCTCCTCTGCTCTGCTCGGCGCCCTGCTGCTGCTCGTCGCCGACGTGGTCGGCCGCGTGGTCGCCCGGCCGAGCGACGTCGAGGTGGGCATCGTGACCGCGCTGATCGGCGCCCCGGTGCTCATCGCGATCGTGCGCCGCTCGAAGGTGCGGGCGCTGTGAGGACCGCGGAGGCGCCCGCCGCGGTCGGCATCGCGGCCGGCCGCACGCTGCGCCGTCAACGCACGGTCATCGGCTGCGCGGTCCTCGCGGTGCTCGCGCTGGCGCTCGTCGTCGTCTCGCTCACGGTCGGCAGCACGGTCTACTCGGTGCCGCAGGTCGTCCGCGTGATCCTCGGCGAGACCGTGCCGGGCGCCTCCTTCACCGTGGGCACGCTGCGGCTGCCGCGCACGATCACCGCCGTCCTGGTGGGCGTGGGCTTCGGGATGGGCGGCGTGATCTTCCAGACGATGCTGCGCAACGCCCTCGCCAGCCCCGACATCATCGGCATCACCTCGGGGGCGAGCGCGGCGGCCGTCGTCGCGATCGCGTTCTTCGGGCTCTCGGGCGGCGCGGTCTCGGTGATCGCGGTCGCGGCCGGGCTCTCGACGGCCCTGATCATCGCCGGGCTGGCCGAGGGCGGCGGAGTGATCGGGGCGCGGCTGATCCTCATCGGCATCGGCGTCGCGGCGATGTTCCAGAGCGTGATCGCCTACGTGCAGACCCGCGCCGACTTCGAGGACGTCCAGGAGTCGCTGCGCTGGCTGACCGGCAGCCTCAACTCGGCCGCCTGGCCCTCCGTCCCGCCGCTCGCGCTGACGATGCTCGTGCTGGTGCCGCTGGCGCTGCTGCTCTCGGGCCGGCTCGGCGTGCTGCAGCTCGGCGACGAGTCGGCGACCGCGCTCGGGCTCGACGTGCGGCGCAGCCGGCTGGCCCTGCTCGCGGTCGGAGTCGGCCTCGTGGCCGTCGCGACCGCCGCCACCGGCCCGATCGCGTTCGTCGCCTTCGTCTCGGGGCCGATCGCGCGGCGGATCCTGCCGAGCGCGCGCACGCTGCTGATCCCCTCCGCCCTGGTCGGCGCGGTCGTGGTGCTCGCCGCCGACCTGCTCGCCCAGTACGTCGTCGGCGCGCTGTTCTCGGGCGCGCGCTTCCCGGTCGGCGTCGTCACCGGCGCCCTCGGCGCGCCCTTCCTGCTCTGGCTCCTCGCCCGCCGCAACCGCTCCGGAGGCTCCCTGTGACCGACGCCCCGCCCACCCTCGCCGCCGACGCGGTCACCCTCGCCTACGACGAGCGCGTCGTGGTCGACGGGCTCTCGCTCGCCGTGCCGCCCGGCCGGATCACGGTGATCGTCGGCGCGAACGCCTGCGGCAAGTCGACGCTCCTGCGCGCGATGGCGCGGCTGATCACCCCGCGCTCGGGGAGCGTCCTGCTCGACGGGCGCGCGATCCACCGGCTCCCGACGCGCCAGGTCGCGCAGCAGGTGGGGCTGCTGCCGCAGACCCCGATCGCGCCGGAGGGGATCGCCGTCTCGGACCTGGTCGCCCGCGGCCGCTACCCGCACCGGGGCCTGTTCGGCCGCGGCTCCGGATCGGACGACGACGCGATCGTCGAGGAGGCGCTGCGCGACACCGGCACGCTCGAGCTCGCCGACCGCCCCGTGGACGAGCTCTCGGGCGGGCAGCGCCAGCGGGTGTGGATCGCGATGGCCCTCGCCCAGCGGACCGACGTGCTCCTCCTGGACGAGCCGACGACCTACCTCGACGTGTCGCACCAGGTCGAGGTGCTCGACCTGCTCACCGACCTCAACCGCTCGCGCGGGACGACCATCGTGATCGTGCTGCACGACCTCAACCTCGCCGCCCGCTACGCCGACCACCTCGTCGCCGTGCGCGACGGAGCCCTGTACGCCTCGGGCACGCCCGCCGAGGTGGTGACGCCGGAGACGGTGCGCGCGGTGTTCGGGATGGAGTCGCGCGTGATCGAGGACCCGGTCTCGCGGACGCCGCTGGTGCTGCCGATCGGGCGCCACCACTCGGGCTGAGCCCGGCCGTTCAGGGCCGAGCGGTCAGGGCCGGCCGGTCAGGCCGGGGCCGCGGCCAGGGAGGCGCCGTCGACGAGCGTGCAGCGGAGGAGCTGCTGCTCCCGTCGCGCGGGGTCGCCCTCGATGAGGATCTGCACGGCGCGGCGCCCCATGTCGCGCCGGGGCAGCTCGAAGCCGGCCTGCCAGCCGGTGCGATCGGCGGATCCGGAGAGCGACACCAGCGACAGGTCGCCCGGCACCGCCACCCCCTCGGCCTCGGCGGCCTCCTGCAGGAGGACGAACTGCTCTTCCTGCTCGGCGAGGACGACCGTGACGCCCTCGGCGGCGATCCGGCGGATCCACTTCCGCGGCGACGCCTCCGGCCCCGGGACGAGGTGGAGGAAGCCGTCGCCGAGCTCGGCCCGCGCGCCGGCCATGCGGTCGGTGTACGACTCGACGCCCTCGCCGTGGCCGGCGTAGGCGAAGCGGGTGTGGCCGAGGGCGCGCGCGCAGGAGATCAGCTCGCGGACGATCGACGCGTAGTCGGCGGCCACGTAGGGCACGGGCCCGCCGGCGTCGTCGCGGCGGCCGACGCTGACGAAGGAGAAGCCGCTCGCGTTGAGGAACTCGAGCTCCTCACGGGGCATGCGCTGCCCGAGGAGGATGCAGGAGTCGGCCAGGCGCAGCCGGGTGGTGCCGCCGCTCAGGCCGCCGCGGCGGCCGCCGACGCGGCCGCTGGTCAGCAGGAGGAGGTCGATGTCGCGGTTCTGCGCCTCCTCCTCGATGCCGGCGAGGAACGGATGGAAGAAGTCCTCGCGATCGAGCGGGAACAGGCTCTCGTAGGTGTAGACGCCGATCATGCCGGTGCCGACCTGCTTGAGGCGGCGCGCGATGGGGTCGGCGACGTACCCCGTCTCCTGGATCGCCTTGAGGATCCGCGCCCGCGTCGCCTCCGGGACCCGGGCGAGCTGCTCGCCCTTGTCGTTGAGCACGAACGACACCGTCGTCTGGCTGACTCCCGCGAGACGCGCGATGTCCTTCTGCGTGATCCGCGGCACCCGGACACCCCCGCTTCATCCTGGTAATAGGTATTACTTCTTGACCTCAGGCTACCGATGACGAAGGATCGCCGTACGCCCATCCGGGGCGAGAGAGGGCGGAACGTCGACGATGATGAATCCCGCAGACCCAGACAACCAGACCACGGCCTCCCCGAGGCCCGATCGGCAGCACAAGCCCGATCACCAGCCCGAGCACGATCCGCAGCGCAGGCCCGACAACTCGCGCCGCCTCTTCCTCGCTGGGGGCGCCGCCGCCCTCGCCGGCGCGGCAGGGGCCGTCGGCGCCGCCACTCCGGCCGCCGCCGCACCCCCGGCCGACGCTCCCGGGCAGAAGAAGCGCCTGAGCGTCACCGAGGGGCCGATCTCGCCGCTCGACAAGGAGTTCCGCTGGGACGACCGCGCCGGCGCCGACAACACCCGCGCAGTGCAGGCGGCCATCGACAAGGCGATGACCGCTCCGGGCGGCGAGGTGTCGCTGCCCGCCGGCGAGATCCGGGTGACGGGCCTCGCGGTCGACTACCGCGGCTACCCGGTGCAGCCCGAGAACGGGCCGCCCTACGGCTACGCCGGGCCGAAGATCGTCGGCGCCGGCATGCGCCAGACGAGGATCGTCCAGATCGAGGGCTCGACCCGCGACATCTTCACCGTCTCCGGCCAGACCGGCGACGCGGCCGGCCCCGCCAACAACAACAAGGCCACCGGCGTCGTCCTCGCCGACTTCGAGATGACGGGCACGCCCTCCGGCGGCCACGGGATGTCGCTGCGCTCGCTGGTCAACTGCGAGTTCCGCAACCTGTGGATCCAGAAGACCGGCAAGTCGGGCATCTTCCGCGAGCGCGCCACCTTCGTCTCGGGCGTCGACGACGAGTACTCGTACGCCAACTCCTGGAACAAGATCAAGATCGTCGCCCCCGCGGGCTGGGGCGTGGAGGACTCGGGCAAGGCCTCCATCGGCGGCTCGATGACCAACGTCGAGGCGATCAGCCCCGGCCTCGGCGGCTTCCTCCTCGCGCCGACGAACATGACGCTGCTCGACTGCCAGGCCATCGGCGGCACGGTCGGCCTCCGGTCGATCCGCAACGAGAACCGGCGCTCGGTCAACTCCGGCCTGACCCTGGTCAACTTCCGCTCGGAGGGCTCCCGCGACGGCTGGGAGGTGCTGATCGAGGCCGGCACGAGCCACATGATCGTGAACCCGAACTTCTTCCCGACCTCGGGCGCGAACTGCCTCGGCGTCGGCCTGACGAACGGCGGAGCGGACTTCGAGGTGCGCAACCTCACCGTCCTCGGCGGCTTCTACGGGCTCAGCCTCGGCCGCTTCCCGCAGCAGAAGGCGATCGTGCTGGGCAGCGACTCCTCGCAGACGCGCCTCGTGAACCCCTTCATCGAGCGCGGCGCCGCGGGAGTGGACGAGGGCTCGCTGATCGTCGACGACGGACGCCTGACCTCGTTCGAGCTCGGCCGCGGCCGGGTGGAGCGCGCGGCCGGCTACACCACAGTCGCCCGCGCCCCCGAGACCATCCCGACCCCTCCGGCCGGACAGGTCAACGAGGGCTGGGAGCGCTCCGGCGACACCTGGCGGAAGGTGGCCGTCTTCCCCGACGGGCACCGCGTCGTCATCGCCTCCTGACCCCGGGCGGCGGCGCCCTCCGCGCCGCCGCCCTCCCCCACTGCACACGGAACGAGCACCAGAACGCATGCATGACGACAGCACCCGCATCGAAGCCCGCATCGCCCGCTTCCGCGCCGAGAGCCTCCGGCCGGCTATCCACCGGGCGGTCGAGCCGCTCGGGATCGAGTCGTGGACCGCTCCGGGCGAGCCGGTCCCCTTCGAGCAGGCGCGGGCCGCGTCCTACGCGCCCGCCCGCATCGGGGAGCCGTGGGGTGCCCCGTGGGGCACCGTGTGGTTCCACGTGCGCGGCGAGATCCCCGCCTCCTGGATCGGCGTCGACGGCTGCGAGCCCGAGCTCGTCGTCGACCTCGGCTACACCGGCGCCCAGTCCGGCTTCGAGGCGGAGGGGCTCGTCTTCACCGCGACCGGCACGGTCGTGAAGGCCGTCGAGCCGTTCAACCAGTCGGTCCCGCTCGACCGGCTGCCCGGCCGCGAGGCGGGCGACCGCACGGTCGAGCTCTACATCGAGGCCGCCGCCAACCCGAACATCACCGGTGACTGGTCCTTCACCCCCACGGCGCTCGGCGGCCGCCCCGCCGACGGCGCCCTGCCGTCCGACCCGCTCTACCGCCTCCGCCGTCTCGAGCTCGGGCTGCTCGACCGGGAGGTCTGGGAGCTGGAGCAGGACACGGCCGTGCTCGTCGGGCTGATCGGGCAGCTGCCCGGGTCCTCCCAGCGGCGCGCCGAGATCGTCCGCGCCCTCGACCGCGCCGTCGACGTCCTCGATCCGGACGACGTGTCCGGCACCGCCGCCGCGGGCCGGGAGGCGCTGCGGACGGTCCTCGAGCGCCCCGCCTCGGCCAGCGCGCACCACCTGCACGCCGTCGGCCACGCCCACATCGACTCCGCCTGGCTCTGGCCCGCCCGCGAGACCGCCCGCAAGGTGGCCCGCACCTTCTCGAACGTCTGCGACCTGATCGAGCGCGAGGAGGGCTTCGTCTTCGCCGCCTCCTCCGCGCAGCAGTACGCGTGGCTGAAGCGCGACCACTCGGAGCTGTTCGAGCGCGTCCGCGGCCACGTGCTCGCGGGCCGCTTCGTGCCGGTCGGCGGGATGTGGGTCGAGTCGGACACGAACATGCCCGGCGGCGAGGCGCTCGTGCGCCAGCTGCTCGAGGGCAAGCGCTTCTTCCTCGACGAGTTCGGGATCGACACCGAGGAGGTCTGGCTCCCGGACTCCTTCGGCTACTCCGCCGCGCTGCCGCAGATCATCGCAGGAGCGGGCGGGCGCTGGTTCCTCACGCAGAAGATCTCGTGGAACGAGACCAACACGATGCCCCACCACACCTTCTGGTGGGAGGGCATCGACGGCACCCGCGTGTTCACGCACTTCCCGCCCGTCGACCTCTACAACTCCGACCTCTCCGGCGAGGACCTCGCCCGCGCCGAGCGCCAGTACGCCGAGAAGGGCAGCGGCACCATGTCGCTCGTGCCCTTCGGCTACGGCGACGGCGGAGGAGGCCCCAACCGCGAGATGATCGCGGCCGCCCGCCGCACGCGCAGCCTCGAGGGCTCGCCGACCGTCGAGCTGTCCACGCCCCGCCGCTTCTTCGAGGAGGCGCAGGCCGAGTACCCGGACGCGCCCACCTGGTCGGGCGAGCTCTACCTCGAGTTCCACCGCGGCACCTACACGTCGCAGGCGCGCACCAAGCAGGGCAACCGCCGCAGCGAGCACCTGCTCCGCGAGATCGAGCTGTGGGCGACCACGGCCCTCGTCCGCGCCGGGGTCCCGTACCCGGCCGACGAGCTGCGCGAGATGTGGCGGACGGTCCTCCTGCAGCAGTTCCACGACATCCTGCCCGGCACCTCCATCGCCTGGGTGCACCGCGAGGCGGAGGAGAACTACGCCCGCATCGCGCAGCGGATCGAGGAGATGATCGCCGAGACCGTCCGGGCCCTCGCCGGCGAGGGCTCCGCGGAGCTGCTGGTGAACTCCTCCCCCTTCGCCGTCGGGGGCGTGCCGGCGCTCGGCGCGGCCGCGGCCGACCCCGCCGCGGAGCACTCGGCCCCGACGCTCCGCTCCGACGGCGACGCCCACGTCCTCGACAACGGGCTCGTCCGGGTGCGGATCGGCGCCTCCGGGCTCCTCGAGTCGGTCGTGGACCTCGCGAGCGGCCGGGAGGTCGTGCCCGCCGGCGCCGCCGCGGGGCTCCTCCAGCTCCACCGCGACACCCCGAACAAGTGGGACGCCTGGGACCTCGACGACAACTACCGTCGCACGGTGGAGGACCTCGTCGGCGTCGACTCGGTCCGCGCCGGCACCGTGAGCGACCCGCTCGGCCGCGAGGTGCCGGCGGTCGTGATCACCCGCTCGTTCGGCGGCTCCACGGTCGTGCAGACCGTCTCGCTGCAGATCGGCCGGGCGGCCGTCGACCTCGGCCTCGACATCGACTGGCACGAGCGCCGCAAGCTGCTCAAGCTCGCCTTCCCGCTCGACCTGCTCTCGGACCGGGCGACGTCCGAGATCCAGTTCGGCCACGTGCACCGCCCGACCCACGTGAACACGACGTGGGACGCCGCCCGCTTCGAGACCGTCGCGCACCGCTGGGTGCACGTCGGCGAGCCGGGCTTCGGCGTCGCGGTCGTCAACGACTCCACCTACGGGCACGACATCACCCGCGACCGCGCCGCGGCCGGAACACCGACGACCACGGTCCGGCTCTCGCTCCTGCGCGCGCCGCTGTTCCCCGACCCGGACGCCGACCAGGGCCGCCACCGCCTCGCGGTCTCGCTCGTGGTCGGCGCCGAGCTGCCCGACGCCGTCGAGGCCGGCTACGCGCTGAACACCCCGGTCCGCAGGCTCACCGGCGCCGCGCCCGTCGCTCCCCTGGTGTCGATCGACGACCCCTCGGTGATCGTCGAGGCCGTGAAGGCGGCGGACGACGGGAGCGGCGACGTGATCGTGCGGCTCTACGAGTCACTCGGCCGCCGCGCCGCAGCGACCCTCCGCGCCGCCTTCGCCGTCCGGGCGGTCACCCGCACCGACCTGATGGAGCGCCCGACCGAGCAGGTCCGCATCGAGAGCTCCGTCGAGGCGGAGTCGGCCGACGTGCGCCTCGAGCTGCGTCCGTTCGAGATCGCGACGGTGCGCCTGGCGCGCTGAGCGCGAGGGGACGCGGGGGCGGGAGCAGGCCGAGCCGGCTTGCTCCTGCCCCTGCGTCATGTGGTCTGCTCGATGCACACCGTCCCGATCGGAGAGGCCCCCCATGCAGTCGTTCCCCGCCCCGCCCCGCCAGGTGCAGATCGGCGACGCCGCCGCGTTCGCCGGCGTCACTCCGCGGGCGATCCGCCACTACCACCGGCTCGGCCTGCTCACCGAGCGCGAGCGGGGCGGAGACGGCCGCAGGCGCTACGGCTACGACGACATCATCCGGCTGCTCTGGATCCGCCGCCTGGCCGACGCCGGGGTCGCACTCGAGGACATCCGGGACGCCTTCGCCGTCGCAGCCCCGGCCGGCGCCGAGGACAGCGCCGACCGCGAGGACGAGGTCGCGGGCGTCCTCGCGCGGCTGGACGCCGCGCTCGCCGCGCAGGAGGAGGAGCTGCAGCGGAAGCGGGCCTCGGTCCGGCGCATGCGGACCCTCGGCGGCCGGCTGGGGCTGCTCGACGACATCGTCTCGCGCCGCCTCGAGGGCGCACCCGAGGGCTCGCTGCGCCAGGCCGACCTCGACACCCTGCTGGTCACCGAGCGGATGTTCGGCCCGCTGGGCGCCGTCTCCCAGGCCGGCCGCTTCGTGGTCCTGGCCGCCGATCCGGCGCTGCGGGCGGAGGCCGACCGCGTCGACGCCGCCGAGGAGGCCCTCGACGACACGGTCGCCGAGGACGACCCCCGGGTGGAGCAGGTGGCGCGGGAGCGGCACGCCTTCGAGGCCCGGCTGATGCGCGTCGTCGAGGAGTCCGGTCAGCTCGAGGAGGACGAGGCGATCTTCGACGCGTGGGACGAGGCGCACCCGCCCGAGGACCCCGCGCCGGCCCCCGATCCCGCACAGGGCTCCCGCGCCCGGAGCGCCGGCGAGATCATCCGGAGCTTGCCCTACGACGTCTCGCCGGCCCGCCTGCGCGCCATGCACCTGGCGATGCGGCTGGGGATGGAGGAGGCGCCGACGTCCTGAGACGCGGGGTCACGCCCGTCCGGTCACAGGACCTCTCGCAGCACTTCCAGCGCCCGCTCGCGGTCGCCGACCCCGCCGCCCTCGTGCCCGCTGTACGGCCACACGTCGATCGACGTCTCGCCGCCCGAGACGTTGTGGGAGGCGAAGACCGTCGAGGGCGGGCAGATCGGGTCCATCAGGCCGACCGAGCGGTGCACCCGGCAGCGCAGGCGCCGCGAGAAGTGGACGCCGTCGACGTAGGAGAGGGTCCGCTCGACGGCGTCGAGGTCCTCGGGGCGGGTCGCCAGGTAGCGGGCGATCTCCACGTAGGGAGCCTCGTTCGTGACGGTCGTCGCGCGCAGGACGTCGGAGAGGAAGGGCACCAGGGCGATCGCCGCGCGCACCCGGGGGCGCAGCGCCGCCGCGGCGGTCGCGAGCGCTCCGCCCTGGCTGCCGCCGAAGACCGACACGCGGTCCGGGTCCAGCCCGGGGAGCGCCTCCACCGCGTCGACGGCGAGCGCCGCGTCCGCGATCAGGCGCCGGTAGTAGTACGTCTCGGGCGACTCGATGCCGCGGGTCGTGACCCCGGGGTACGCGGGTCCGCTGCCGTGGGGGTCGGGGGTGGCTCCGGAGCGGGCGAGGCGGCCGGCTCCCTGGCCTCGCGCGTCGACGACCAGGTGCGCGTACCCGGCGGAGGCGATCCAGAGGTGCTCGATCGGCCGGCCCCGTCCGCTGCCGTACCCGGGGTACTCGATCACCACGGGGAGCGGGGCGCCCGGGTCGACCGCGGGGGTCACCAGCCAGGCGGCGATCGGCTCGCCCGCGAAGCCGGGGAACCGCACGTCCCGCACCCGCACCAGCGGGAGGCCCGCGTCGACCGGCGCGGCGCTCACGGCGGAGCCGCCCTCCCACCCGAGCGCGAGGGTGGCCCGCCAGAAGGCGTCGAAGTCGTCGGGCTCCGCGACCTCTGCACGGAACTCGCGGAGGGCGGCGAGGGGGCGATCCGTGAACACCGGGTCAGCCTTTCAGACCGGAGTGCGCGAGCCCTTCCACGAACTGCCGCTGAGCGAGGAGGAACACGGCCAGCACGGGCACGACCGTCATCGTCGCCGCGGCGAGCTGCACGTCCCACATCTCCCCGCCGTAGGCGTCGGTGAAGCGGGTGAGCGCCTGGGGCAGGGTGAAGAGCTCGGGCGAGGTCAGGTAGACCGTCGGCTCGAGGTACATGTTCCAGGACCCGAGGAAGGTCAGGATCGCGACGGCCGACAGCGCGGGCTTGGACAGCGGCAGGAAGATGCGCCGCCAGATCCCGAAGCGGCCGAGGCCGTCCAGGCGCGCGGCCTCCTCGAGCTCGCCGGGCATCGCGATGAAGTACTGCCGCATGATGAACGTGCCCAGCACCGCCGGCGCTCCGACCATCGGCACCAGCAGCAGCGGCACGTGGGTGTCGATGAAGCCGAGCTGCCGGAAGATCTGGAACAGCGGGATGATCGTCACCTCCGTCGGCACCAGCAGGCCGGTCAGGACGACGAGGAACACCGCGTTGCGGCCTGGGAACGGGATCCGGGCGAAGGCGTAGCCGGCCAGGCTCGACACCAGCAGCGTGACCACGGTGACCGTGACCGCGATGTAGAGGCTGTTCCAGTACTGGAGCGCGAACGGCTGGAACCGGAACGCCTCGGCGTAGCCCGCCAGGCTCGGCGAGTCCGGCAGCAGGGTCGGCGGGTTCGAGAAGATCTCGTTCACCGGCTTGAACGACGAGGCGATCATCCAGAACGTCGGCACCGCGAACGGCAGCACGAGCAGGATCAGCGTCACGACGAGCAGGGCGGTCATGAGCGGGCTGCGGCCGCGGCGGCGCTTGACGGGCGGCTCCGGGACGGCTTCGAGGCGTGGCGTGAGCGGGGTCCCCTGCTCGACGACGGCGTCAGTTCTCATAGAAGACCCATTTCCTGCGCAGCTGCCACTGCACGACCGTGAGGATCAGGACGAAGAGGAGCAGCATCAGCGAGAGCGTCGCGCCGTAGCCGATGTCGCTGAACTCGAAGGCCTGTTGGAACACGTAGTAGACGAGCACTGTCGTCGACAGTTCCGGCCCGCCCTCGGTCAGGACGGCGACCTGCGCGAACGCCTGCAGCGAGCCGACGATCGTGAGGATGCCGGTGAGGAGCAGGGTGGGCGAGATGAGCGGGAGCGTGATCCGGAAGAAGATCGCGCGGGGGCTCGCGCCGTCCAGCCGGGCCGCCTCGTAGAGGTCGCCCGGCACCCCCTGCAGCGCGGCGAGGAAGAGCACCATGTTGACGCCGACGCTGCGGATGACCTGCGTGACGATGACGCTCGCCATCGCGGTGGGTCCCTCCTGGAGCCAGTTCGGCCCGTCGAGGCCGACCAGCGAGAGCAGGCCGTTGATCGCGCCGTTGTCCTGGAGGAGGAAGCCCCAGACGAGGGTCCAGGCGACCACCGAGATGACGACGGGCGAGAAGAAGAGCGTGCGGAACAGGGCGCCGCCCGGGATCCTCCGGTTCAGCAGCACGGCCAGGCCCAGCCCGAGGGCGAGGTTCAGGACGACCACTCCCCCGGAGAAGACCGCGGTCGTGCCGAGCACCGCGCCGATGCTCGGGTCGTTGATCGCCCGCTCGTAGTTCTCGCCGCCCACGAAGGTCATGGAGCCGGTGAAGACGTTCCACTCGTTGAGGCTGAACCAGACCGCGAGCCCGACGGGCAGCAGCACGAACACGATCACACCGAGCAGCTGGGGCGCGATGAAGAGCCAGCCGGCGAGCGCGTCGCGGCGCCGGAGGTTCCAGTAGGCGCCGGCGGGAGCGGATCGGCGGCTGTCCGTCGAGGTCGCGGTCACGGGATCACTTGCCCTGGAGGACGGGCGCGATGGCGTCGCAGACGCCTCCGAGCACCTCGGCGACGTCGGCGTCGGCCGACCACATGCGGTCCAGCGCCGTCTTGCCGACCGAGGTGATCTCGGCGGGGCTCGTCACCGGAGGGGTGGCGGACACGTCGGCGAGCTCGTCGACCACGACGCGGTCGAGCTGCTCGGCGCTGAGGCGGGTGTTGACCTTCGCCAGCTCCTCACCGGACAGCAGCGACTCGCGGGGCGGCGGGAAGAACTGCGCGAGCTTGGCGGAGTTCTCCGGGTTGGTCATGAACGAGAGGAAGCCGGTCGCCTCCTCCACGTGGTCGCCGCCTGCGAGCGCCGCCATGCCGGCCTGGCCGATGTTGCCGTACTCGCCGGCGGGGCCGACGGGCAGCGGGTAGATCTCGAACGGGAACGAGCCGTCGAGCAGGCTCGCGCGCGAGACCTGCGCGGTCGTGAACGCGGCGTCGCCGGCGAAGAAGTCCGCCGTCACGCCGGGTCCGGGGGTCGCGCCGCTGACGTAGACCGAGTCGTGGAAGAACTGGAACGCCTCCACCATCTCGGGCGAGTCCATCGTGCACTGGGTCCCGTCGTCGCTCCACGGCTGGGCTCCCCAGCCCGCCCAGAGGTTCGCGAGGCTCAGCCAGCCCGAGAAGTCGAAGTCGCGGATGATGTAGCCGGCCTTGCCGGTCGACTCGTTGACGGCCGCGCCGATGCGGTCGACGTCCTCCCAGCTGAGCGTCGCGGGGTCGACGGTCTGCCCGGCCTGCGCGATGAGGTCCTGGTTCACGTACAGCGCGAACGGCGAGTTGGAGAACGGGTACGCGTAGAGCTCGCCGTCCTGGCTGAACGACTGCGCCACGCTGGGCAGGATGTCGTCGTACTCGTAGCCCTCGGTCCCCTCGAAGGTCTCGGTCAGCGGAGCGAGCGCTCCGGCGTCGATCAGGTCCTTCGCGATGTCGCCCACCCAGGCGAGGTCGGGGGCGTTGCCGCCCGCGGCCTGCGTGGTCAGGGTCGAGTTGTAGTCCGCGAACGGGAGGGACTCGAAGGTCACGGACTCGATCTCGGGGTGGTCGGCGATGTACTCGTCGGCCATCGAGTCGAACAGGGCGAGCTGCTTCTCGTCGGAGGTCCAGACGGACATCCTCAGAGCGACGGGTGCTGAGTCGTCCCCGCCGCCGGCGGCGCCGCAGCCCGAGAGGGCGGCGATCACTCCGACTGCGGCGAGCGAGGCCATCAGCTTCTTCGCTGGTCTCATCGTCTCTCTTTCTCCAATGGTCTTCTCGGTGTTCCCGGTCAGTACCCGACGACGTCGGGCCAGTGGGTCTCTACGCCGCGCGACTCGAGCCTCGCCTGCAGGCGGGCGACGAGGGCGGGGTCGGCGGCGATCTCGTGGGGCGACAGGTCCTCGGCGAGGGCGAGGGCCGCCAGCTCGCCGACGGCCTCGCCGATGTTCCACTCCACGGGGTGGAGGCGGTACGCGCCGTTGGTGATGTGCGTCGTCCCGATGTTCTTGCCCCCGGGCAGCAGGTTCGTCGGGGTGCGCGGCACGAGGGCGCCGAGCGGGATCTCGAACGGCGAGCACTCCACGTCGAGGTAGTTGTCGCCTCCGGTGGTCGGGTGCAGGTCGATCCGGTACATGCCCACGCCGACGGAGTCGTCGAAGCGCGCGGGGCTCCCCGTCCCGCGGGCGGCAACGGAGATGTCCTGCTCGCGCACCGTGGTGAGCGCGCGGATCCGGCGGGACTCGCGGATGTAGGGGGCCTGCGCGAGGCCGTCGGCGGTGCCCATCACGTCGCCGCGGAGCCGGAGCCCGGGCCAGCCGCGGCCGCCGTCGGGCCGGGGCGCCTCGGTCTGGAGCCAGTAGAAGTACGACAGCGAGAGCGCGCGGGCGCCGGCGAGGTGCTTCTCCGGCTCCGGCACGTCGAGGATCGAGCTGTCGAGGTAGTCGAGCATCGGCCAGTTCGCGAGCACGATGTCGCTGTCGAGCGCGCCCGGCCGGAGGGTCTCGGTCGCGAGGATCCGGCGGAACATCCAGAGGTCGGTGTCCCCGCCCTGCGCGCGCTGGTCCGCGGTGCGGGTGTCGCCCACGGCGTTCACGTGCATCGTGCGGGTCTCGGGGCGCAGCGTCCTCGGGTTCGGCGCGGTGAAGGAGAGGAGCTTCCCGCCCCAGAACGGCACCTCGTACTCATGCCAGTAGTCGTAGTCGGCCGGGCGCTCGATGGTGTGGTCGCCGTCCGCGCTGTCGAAGCCGAAGCACCAGGTGACGGCCTGCACGTTCATCGGGTCGGCGACGGCGGGAGCGCTGGGCTCGCCGTGCTCGTCGCGCGACTCGGAGCCCGTGACGTAGTCGACCTCCGCGAGGGGGAGCAGCTCCCCCGTCTCGGTCGCGTCGACCACGTACCGTCCGGAGACGGCGAGCTCCTCGCCCGAGACCGGGTCGCGCAGCAGGACGCGCTCGATCCGGCCCGGGCCGCCGTCGACGGCGAAGGGGACGACGCCGGTGACGACGCGGATCGCTCCGCTCGAGCGGTAGGGGGCGAGCATCTCGTCGAGCACGGCGACGGCGACGCGGGGCTCGGCGCAGAGCCTGCTCACGAGTCCGCGGCCGGGGTTCAGGCGGTCGTCGCGCATCGCCTCGGCGGTGAGGGGGTAGTTGCGGCGGTAGTAGCCGCGGATGCCGTCGCGGAGGCGCCGGTAGTCGGCGGTGACGCCGAACTGCTCGACCCAGGTGTGCTCGTCCGGCGGGACGCCCTGCGAGGTGAGCTGACCGCCCAGCCACGGGTACTGCTCGGTCAGCACGACCGAGAGGCCGTTGCGGGCGAGGGCGATCGCCGCGGCCACTCCTCCGAGTCCGCCGCCGATCACGGCGACATCTGCTTGCATCGGGGTCACGCGTCCGCCTCGTCCTCGTCGACAGTCTGGGTCATCGGCCTACTACCCGCGGGTAATACGTATTGCCGATTGATTAGACCGTAACGCACGAGTGTCCGGTTGGCAACGGTCTCCGCCGTTCCGAGCGACGCCGCGGCGACCCGCGGGCGTCCTCAGCCGGGAGTGGGCCGGATGTCAGGGCTCGGTGGCATGCTCGACCCCGAGCGCGGCCGGCGGGCGGCGGCGCGGAGCGGAGCAGCATGATCGGGTTGGATCTCACCGGGCGCACGGCCCTCGTCACGGGGTCGGGGCAGGGCATCGGGCTGGCCATCGCGACGACGCTCGCGGAGGCGGGCGCCGAGGTGATCGTGAACGCCCGCTCCGAGCGGTCGATCCGCCGGGCGATCGAGGCGGTCGGCGCGGCGGTGCCGGAGGCGCGGGTGCGCGGAGTCGCGGCCGACGTGTCGACGGAGAAGGGCACGGCCTCCCTCCTGCGCGCGGCCGCCGAGGTGGACGTGCTCGTCAACAACCTCGGGATCTTCGGCTCCGCCGATGCGCTCTCCATCGACGACGACGAGTGGCGCCGCTACTTCGAGGTCAACGTGCTCACCGGCGTGCGCCTCACCCGCGCCTACCTCCCCGGGATGATGGAGCGCGAGTGGGGCCGCGTCCTCTACATCGGCAGCGACTCCGCCGTCGTCACGCCCGCCGAGATGATCCACTACGGAGTGTCGAAGACCGCGCTGCTGGGCGTCTCGCGAGGCTTCGCCAAGGCCGCCGCCGGCACCGGGGTGACGGTGAACAGCGTGCTCGCCGGGCCGACCCACACGGGCGGCGTCGAGGACTTCGTCTACGAGCTGGTCGACCGCGAGCTCCCGTGGGAGGAGGCGCAGCGCGAGTTCATGCGCCTGCACCGGCCGCAGTCGCTGCTGAAGCGCCTCATCGAGCCGGAGGAGATCGCCCACATGGTGGCGTACCTCGCCTCCCCGCTCGCCTCGGCCACCACGGGCGCCGCCGTGCGCGTCGACGGCGGCTACATCGACTCGATCGTGCCGTAGCGCGCGCTCCCGGGGCGCCGGCCGTCAGTGCGGAGGGGCGACCGAGCCGCCGGGGCGCCACGGGCCGCCGATGCGCTCCTGGAGGAGCGGTGCCGCGGGGTCGGCGAGGCGGGCGAGCAGCGCCTCCACTCCGCGGCGGCCGAGCTCGCGGCCGGGCGCGACGAGCAGGTCGAGCGCCGGGTCGGCCAGGTCGGCGACGTCGGGGTCGGAGGCGAGCAGGACGATCGAGAGGTCCTCGGGCACGCGCAGCCCGCGGTGCCGCACCTCGTGCGCGAACCCGACGGCGGCGCCCCCGTTGACGATCACCACGGCGGTCGCGGAGGCGGGGTCGAACGAGCGGGCGAGGGTGCGGCCGCCGTCGGGCGACTCCTCGCAGCGCAGCAGCACGCCCTCGACGCCGCGGGCCGCGCAGGCGAGTGCGAACGCCTCCTGGGTGCGCGCGTAGGGGCCGAAGTCGGCCGCGGCGTCGCGGTCCGGGCCGAGCACGAGCGCCACCCGCGCGTGCCCCAGGCCGGCGAGCCGACCGAGCGCCTCCTCGACCATGCCCTCGAAGTCGATGTCGACCCAGTCGAGGGCGGACGGGTCGCGGGTGCGCCCGATGAGGGCGAAGGGCGTGCCGGAGTCCCGCAGGACCGGTACGCGCTCGTCCTCGCTGGTGACCTGCATCAGCACGACGCCGTCGATCAGGCCGTCGGCGCGCAGGTCGGCGAGGCGGTCGGAGCCGCCGACCGTCGGCCACAGGACGATCGAGTGGTCCTGCTCCGCCGCGGCCTCGGCGGCTCCGAGCAGGAACGAGGTGGCGGTGTTGAGCGGCCGGCTCGACACGAGCGGATAGACGACCGCGACGATCCCCGAGCGGCGCCGCGCGAGGGCGCGGGCCAGGGCGTGCGGCCGGAAGCCGAGCTCGTGCATCGCCGCCCGCACCCGCTCGCGGGTCTCGGGCGAGACGGGCTTGGTGTCGTTGACCACGAACGACACCGTCGCGATCGAGACCCCCGCGAGGCGCGCGACATCCCTCATCGTGGCCACCGCGCCTCCTCCGCTCGCGCCGCCCGGCCGTGGTTGACGCGGGGCGGACGTCTCCCGCATCCTAGGAGACGCGGCCGGTAAAGCGGTTAACCCCGTGTCGGGCCGCCCACCGCCGCACCGTCTCCACCGTCGAAGAAGGAACACCGTGACCACACCCTCCTCCCCCGTCCGCGTCCTCGTCTGGGGCGAGAACCGCCATGAGCAGATCGAGGAGAAGGTCCGCGCGATCTACCCCGACGGCATGCACAGCACGATCGCCGACGGCATCCGCGAGAACCTCGGCGAGCGCGCCACCGTCTCCACCACCACGCTCGACGAGCCCGAGCACGGCCTCACCGAGGACGTCCTCGACGCCACCGACGTGCTCGTCTGGTGGGGCCACATGGCCCACGGCGACGTCTCCGACGAGATCGTCGAGCGCGTCCAGCGTCACGTCCTCTCGGGCATGGGCCTCGTCGTCCTGCACTCCGGCCACTGGTCGAAGATCTTCGGCAAGCTCATGGGCACCACCTGCACGCTGCGCTGGCGCTCGGAGCAGGACCGCGAGCTGGTCTGGACCGTCGACCCCACGCACCCCATCGCCCAGGGGATCCCGCACCCCTTCCTGATCCCGCAGCAGGAGATGTACGGCGAGTTCTTCGACGTGCCGGCGCCCGACGAGCTCGTGTTCCTCTCGACCTTCACGGGCGGCGAGGTCTTCCGCTCCGGCATGACCTGGAAGCGCGGCCACGGGCGCATCTTCTTCTTCTCCCCCGGCGACCAGGACTACCCCGTCTACCACCAGGCCGAGGTGCGCCGCGTGATCGCGAACGGCGTCGAGTGGGTGCGCTCCTCGCGCCCCGAGCGCCGCCTCCCGGTGCTGCAGCGCTACGAGACCGAGGACTTCCACAACGGCCAGGACTACGAGGGAGCGCTCGTCCGATGACGGTCCGCCTCGTCCAGGTCGGCGCCGGCGCGATGGGCCGCGCCTGGATCCGCACCATCCGCGACTCCCCGGACGCCGAGCTCGTCGGCCTGGTCGACCTCGACGTCGACCTCGCCACGGCTGCCGCGGAGGAGGAGGGGGTCGGCCCGGTCGCGGTCGGCACCTCCGTCGCCGAGGTCGCCGCGCGCTCCGGCGCCGACGCCGTGGTCAACGTGACCGTGCCGCGGGCGCACCTGCCCGTCAGCTCGGAGGCGCTGTTCGCCGGGCTGCCCGTGCTCTCCGAGAAGCCGATCGCGCCGACCATCGCCGAGGCGCTGGTGCTCGCGGCGACGGCCGAGGCCTCGGGCCGGCTCCTGATGACCAGCCAGTCGCGCCGCTACTACGCGGCGATCACCGCCTTCCGCGAGCAGATCGCCGGGCTCGGGCAGCTGGGCACCGCCTCCGTGCACTTCGCGAAGGCGCCCCGCTTCGGCGGCTTCCGCGACGAGATGGACCACGTGCTCCTGGTCGACATGGCGATCCACGCCTTCGACGCGGCGCGGTACCTGCTCGACAGCGACCCGGTCGCGGTCTACTGCGAGGAGTACAACCCGGCCTGGAGCTGGTACGCCGACGGAGCCGCGGCGAGCGCCGTGTTCGAGTTCGCCGGCGGAGTGCGCTTCAGCTACACCGGCAGCTGGTGCGCCGACGGCCTCGAGACCTCGTGGAACGGCGACTGGCGCGTGAACGGGGCCGGCGGCACCGCGCACTGGGACGGCGACGGCGCTCCGGAGTGGCAGTCGCGCGAGTCGGAGGCGGTGCGGACCGCCACGCTCGAGCCCGTGCCCGAGGAGATAGCGGGCTCGCTCGCGGAGTTCGTGCGGGTGCTGGGCTCGGGGGCGGTGCCCTCGGGCGAGGTGCACTCGAACGTGCGGAGCCTCGCGATGGTGGAGGCGGCGGTCCGCTCCTCCGAGACGGGTGCGCGGGTGCGGCTCGACGACGTGCTGGAGGAGGGGTACGCGGAGGCGCTGACGCTCGCGCGCGACGAGCGAGTCCGCGCGGCCCTCGGCTCCTGGGGCTCGGCCGCGGAGGGCCTCGCGCGCTGACCACGCCGCCTGGCGGATCTCGAGGCGTCCGTGCGGCGGACTGCGGCACGCGGCGTCTCGAGACCCCCGCCCGGTCGCGGCTCCGCCACCGCGCGTTCGCCGGGCGGACACCTGCGGGCGGCGGCGCGTTCACCGGGGGCGGCCAGCGTGGGCGGGTTCCTTCGAAGCCGCTCAGGAGACCCGTGTCCTCTCGTCATACCCGCACCCGCACCGCCGCCCTCGCCCTCACCGTCACCCTCGCCGGCTGCACCCTCGGAGCCGCGGCCCTGCCCGCCTCCGCCGCGGGCGACTCCTTCTTCACCCGTATCGCCACGGTGCCGGCCTACCTCAACGCGGCCGACCCGTCCGCCGACTCCGCCGTCGCCGAGATCTCGAGCGCGTCGCCCGACGGCCGCCTGGTCTACTCGACGGACTCCGCCGGGCAGCGCATCGACGTCCTCGACATCTCGGACCCCGACGCCCCCGAGCCGCGCGGCGGCGTCGGCGTGGGCGGCGAGCCGACGTCGGTCTACGCGACCGGCGAGTACGTCCTCGCGGTGGTCGACACGAGCGACGGCGACTTCGCGAACCCCTCCGGCCACGTCAGCGTGCTGCACGCCGACGACCTCGCGCCCGTCGCGAGCATCGAGCTCGGCGGCCAGCCCGACTCCATCGACGTCACCACCGACGGCTCGACCGCGGTCATCGCGATCGAGAACCAGCGCGACGAGGACCTCGCCCCCGAGGGCGGCGAGGAGGGCGACCTCCCGCAGGCGACCGCCGGGGAGCTCGTGGTGATGGACCTCGCAGGGGACCCCTCCGCCTGGGTGCCGGAGCACGTCGACCTCACCGGTCTCGCCGGCCTCGACACCCCGTCGGACCCGGAGCCCGAGTACGTCTCGATCAACCCGGCCGACACGGCCGTCGCCGTGACGCTGCAGGAGAACAACGCCGTCGCGATCGTCGACCTGGCCACCCGCTCCGTCACCGCCTCGTACACCGCGGGCACCGCCTCCGTCGGCGGCATCGACACGCTCGACGACGACTCGATCTCGCTGACCGGCTCGATCACCGACGTCCCGCGCGAGCCCGACGCGATCGGCTGGGTCGGCGACGACCACGTCGCGATCGCGAACGAGGGCGACTGGAAGGGCGGCACGCGCGGCTGGTCGATCCTCGACGCCGCGACCGGGGCCGTGCAGTGGGACGCCGGGAACTCGTTCGACCACCTCGCGGTGCGCCTCGGGCTCTACCCGGACAAGCGCTCCGACGCGAAGGGCTCCGAGCCCGAGGGCCTGCTCTCGGCCACCTTCGACGGCGTCCCCTACGTGTTCGTCGGCGCCGAGCGGGCGAACTTCGTGGCCGTCTACGACGTGTCGGAGCCGACCGCGCCGCGCTTCGTGCAGGCGCTGCCGTCGACGCCCGGCCCGGAGGGGCTGCTCGCCCTGCCCGAGCGCGACCTGCTGGTCGTCTCGAGCGAGACCGACGACGCCGAGGCCGCCGTCCGCGCGAGCGTGCAGCTCTACGCGCTCGGCGCCTCCGCCCCCGCGTTCCCGACCGTGCTGTCGGCCGACGTCGACGGATCGCCGCTGCCCTGGGGCGCGCTCTCGGGCCTCTCGACCGACCCGGCGGCGCCCGACCGTCTGTACGCGGTGAGCGACAGCGCCTACGCGCCGAGCACCCTCCACTCGATCGACACCTCCGTCTCGCCGGCGCTGCTCGACACGACGCTCACGGTGACCGAGGGCGGCGAGCCCGCCGCTCTGGATCTGGAGGGGATCGCCGCCCGGATCGACGGCGGCTTCTGGGCCGTGACGGAGGGCGGGACAGGCGACGGCAACGCGCTCCTGCGACTCGACGCGGACGCCGCGGTGACCGAGCGGATCGCCCTGCCCGCGGAGCTCGCCTCAGCGCTGGGCAAGCAGGGCTTCGAGGGCGTGACCGTCGAGGACGGCGCCGCCGGTGAGATCGTCTGGACGGCGCTGCAGCGCGAGGCCTCGATCGACGCCGACGGAGTGGTCCGGATCGGGCGCTACGACGTCGCCGCCGACAGCTGGAGCTTCTTCGGCTACCCGCTGGAGGCCGTGTCCGGGGCGGACGGCGACTGGAACGGGCTCTCGGAGATCACGCTGACCCCCGCGGGCACGCTCGCGGTGATCGAGCGCGACAAGCTCAACGGGCCGGACGCCACGCTGAAGGCCGTGTACACGGTGCCGCTGCCGACGGAGGCCGGCGCGGCGGTCGGCGAGACGCTGCCGATGCTCGAGAAGACCCTCGCGGTCGACGTGCTGCCCGCGCTGCAGGCCGGGAACGGCTGGACCCAGGAGAAGCTCGAGGGCCTCGGGATCACCGGCTCCGGCGAGGTGTTCGCGGTGACCGACAACGACGGCGTGGACGACGCGAACGGCGAGACGGTGCTCGCATCGCTCGGCTCCGCGGAGTCCGTATTCGAGGCGGGGACGGTGCCGACTCCGGGGTCGACGGCTGAGCCGACAACGGCGCCGACCGCGCAGCCCACGGTCGCGCCGACGACTGAGCCGACCACGGCGCCGACCGCGCACCCCTCGGCCGAGCCGAGCCGCACGCCGGCTCCCGCTCCGGCCGGCGCCGTTCCTCCGCGGACCGGCTCGGGACTCGCGAGCACCGGCGTCGAGACGGGCTGGACCGCCGCGGCGGCTCTCGCCCTGCTCGCCGGTGGAGCGCTCGCGCTCGGAGTCACGCGCCGCCGCCGCGACGCGCGCTGACGGACGCCGACGGCCCGGGGGACAGTGTCCTCCGGGCCGTCGGCGTTCCCCCGCGCGAGCGGGGCGGGTGGTCGGGTGTCAGCTTCCGGTGGGGGCGTCCTCGGTGTCGGGAGCGGTGCCCTCGGCGGGCGCGTCCGTCGACGGCGCACCGGTCGACGGCGCACCGGTGGACGGAGCGTCGGTCGAGGTGGAGTGCAGCGGGGTGGCGCTGGAGGTCGGCGTGCTCGACGGCGTCGCGGCGAACGCGGCGGTCGAGCCGAGCGCGACGAGTCCGAGGGCGCCGACGGCGATGCCGATGGTCAGGGCGCGCTTCTTCGGACGGCGCGGCCCGAAGCTCGAGCCCTTCTCGGCGGGGGTGGTCGACTCGGTCATGGGTGTCTCCTCGTTCCGGCCCGGTGCCGACCCCGTTCGGGATCGGTTGCGGCCGGTTCCATCTCAGATTCGAAGGCGAATCTGAAGCCGGACTTAAGAACAGACCCTCCACAGCAGACGCCGGGTGCGCCCCGATCCGCGGCCCCTAGATTCGAGCACATGCCCTCCTCCGCCCGTGTGCTCCTCATCGAGGACGACGACGCCATCCGCTCCTCCGTCGAGACCGCGCTGCGCAGCGAGCGCTTCACGGTCCGTGGTCTCGTCTCCGGCGAGGACCTCGCCCGCGAGCTGAGCACCTTCGCTCCGGACCTGGTGATCCTCGACTGGATGCTCCCCGGACCGAGCGGCATCGTGCTCGCCGAGCGGATCCGCCGCAGCAGCGACGCGGCGGTGATCATGCTCACCGCCCGCGACGCCGTCGACGACCGCCTCCGCGGCTTCGACGAGGGCGTCGACGACTACGTGGTGAAGCCGTTCGTGCTCGCCGAGCTCGTCAAGCGCGTGACCGCCGTGCTGCGCCGCCGCGGCCGCATCCCGTCCGTCGTCGAGATCGGCGACCTCGTCGTCGACCCGGAGTCGGGCCGCGCCCGCCGCGGCGGCGTCGCCCTCGACCTCACCGCGACCGAGTTCCGCCTCCTCGCCTTCCTCGCCGGGAACCGCGGCCGCACCCTCACCAAGACCCAGATCCTCACGCAGGTCTGGGGCTACGACCACGTCGACCCGAACCTCGTCGAGGTGCACCTCAGCTCCCTCCGCAAGAAGATGGAGGCGCACGGCGACCGGCTCGTGCACACCGTCCGCGGCCTCGGCTACCGGGTGGAGGCGTGAGCCGCGCCCAGCCGGGCGCGCTGCGGACGGGCTCGCTCCGCCTCCGCACCGTCCTGGCCGTGCTCGCTCTGCTGGCCGTGCTGCTCCTGGCCCTCTCGGCGACGGTGCAGGCGGTGCTCGGCGAGCGCCTCCGCGACCAGATCGAGGAGCGGCTGCAGGACCGCGCCTCCGCCGCCGCCGCGCTGGTCGGCACGATCGCCGACGACGCCCTCGCCTCGCGCCTCTCGGCGCAGGGCGTCTCGGTGCGGATCACGAGCCCCGAGGGCGAGGACGTCGTGGCCGGGCCGAGCCCGGAGCAGCTGCGCCTGGGCCCGGGAGCCGCCGACCAGCTCGGAGAGCCGCCGTCGCCGCCCGGCACGAGCTCCTCCTCCGGAGCCGTCCCGCCCCGAGCCGCCTCCGCCGCCGCCACCGTCGTCTCGAGCAGCGTCGCCGCCGACGACGAGCTGATCACCCTCGAGTCGACCCTGAGCGACGGCACCCGCCTCGAGCTCACCAGCGAGGCCGGATCGGTCGGCAGCACCCTCGCGCAGCTGAACGGGATCCTGCTCGGCGCGTCGGCCGTGTTCCTCCTGCTGGCCGCGCTCGCGCTGATCGTCGTGGTCCGCGCGACCCTCCGGCCCCTCGAGCGGATGACCGACGTGGCCCGCGACATCGCGCACGGCGACCGCGGGCGGCGGCTGCGCCCCTCCCGTCCGCGGACCGAGCTCGGCCGCACCGCGACCGCGTTCGACGAGATGCTCGACGACCTCGAGCAGGCCGAGCGCAGCGCCCTCGCCGCCGAGGCGACGGCCCTCGCGGCGGAGCAGCGGATGCGCGCGTTCGTCTCGGACGCCGCGCACGAGCTGCGGACGCCGGTCGCCGGCATCCAGGCCGCCGCCGACGCGCTCGTCCGCGCCGACGGCGGCGAGCAGGAGCGCGAGCGCCTCTCGGTGCACGTCGTGCGGGAGTCGCTGCGCGCGGGCCGCCTCATCCAGGACATGCTGCTGATGGCGCGGCTGGACGAGGGCCTGGCTGTGGAGTCGCGTCCGCTGGACCCCGCGGGCGTCGCCGAGGCCGCGATCGAGCGCCAGGAGCTGCGCCGCCCGGGCCTCGCGATCGAGCTGCACCGGCCCGCCGAGCCGCTCCGGGTCAGCGCCGACGCCGACCGGCTGGCCCAGGTGCTCGGCAACCTCCTCGAGAACGGTGCCCGCTTCGCCCGCTCCCGGATCGACGTCGCCGTCGAGGCGGCCGCCGACTCCGTCACGATCACCGTCGACGACGACGGCCCCGGCATCGCCGAGGCCGACCGTGAGCGCGTCTTCGACCGCCTCGTCCGCCTCGACGACGCCCGCAACCGCGCCGACGGCGGCTCGGGCCTCGGCCTGCCGATCGCGCGCGGGCTGGCCCGGGCGCTCGGCGGCGACCTGGTGGCGCAGGAGGGACCGGTGGGAGCGCGGTTCCGGGTGACGCTGCCTCGCGCGGGCTGACGCCGCCCCGCTCCCCCTAGGCTCGACGGGCGCGCGGGCCCCGCTCCGCCGGGACGGCAGGAGTGGCTCCATGGACAGGGACGACGCGGAGCAGCGTGTCCGGCAGGCCCGCGACGAGGCCCCGAGGTTCGGGAGCGGTCCCCTGCTCGCCACCTTCACCGTCCGCCACCGCCGCGGACTCGACGTCGCCTTCGTGCTCGACGGCGCCGACGGGGACTTCCAGATCGGCATGGGCGCCGCGTCCGACGACTTCCGGAGCGTCCTCACCGTCGGCGTCGACCGCGAGGACGGCCGCATCCGCGGCGTCTCCAGCTGGACCGTCGACGGCCGCGAGAGCCGCGTGCCCGTGCGGATCCTGCACCGCTCCGCCACCGTGATCATCGTGGAGGCCGCTCCCCTCCCCCTCGACCGGCGCCCGTCCTCGCTCAAGTGCTGGTCCTTCCTCCGCCGCGCCTCCGCCGACCACCACTCCGACGTGCTCGGCTTCGTGTCCCCCGACCTGGCCGACCTCCCCCCGGTCCGACTCCTCACCGATCCGCGGGCGCGGCGCGGGCGCTGAGCCGGCCTCCCGCGCGAGGCGGCGGATCCCGCCCGACCCGCAGGCGCCGGTGCGATCATGCGCTGACGCGACCCGCCCGGAGGTCCGCCCGACCCGGAGGAGCGCCCGTGACGCAGGAGGTGCAGTCGTCCCGGCTGCGGTCGCTCGGGAGCGAGGCGTTCTTCGGGGCGACGGTGGTCGTCGCGGCGGCGTGGTCGGGTGCCCGGGCGTTCCAGCTCTACGGAGGGTGGGGCGTGGTGCTCGCGGTGGCCGCGGTGATCGTCGCGGTGCTCGGCTTCGGGCTCCGGCGGCGCGTCGAGGAGCGGTGGTCCCGGCCGAGGCTCGAGAGGCTGCGAGCCGAGCATCCGGACGGCGGCGTCACCGCGGTGCTGAACACTCCGGAGACGCTGGCCTCGCTGCGGACGCTCGCGGTCGCCGGAGCCGCGGTCGACCTCCCGGCGCTGCGCGCGGCGAAGCCGGACCCCGTGCTGCTGGCCGTCGTCACCGCGAGGGCGCTCTCGCTGTTCCGCGCCGACGCGGACCTCTCGCCGATCGCGTTCCTGCCCCTCACCGCCGGGGACGCCCCCGAGTCGGTGACGGGCTACCACCACGGTCACGCGCTCACGGCTCCCGTTCTCACGGTCCGGCAGCAGGGGACGGAGCAGCGGCTCGCCCTCTTCCCCGCCGACGGCGCGCGGACGATCACCGGTGTCCTCGGCTGCTGAGCGAGGCCCGCTGCGCATCGCCGGGAGTCTCCGCCCCGCGGCGGATCCGGCAGCGCCGCGCCGCGCGTAGCGTCGGGCGATGGACATGTCACTGCTCGGCACCAGCGTGGTCGCCGCCCTGTGCGGGGCCGCGTATCTCGGAGTCGCGATCCTCGCGGTCGCGCAGGTCCTCCGCTCCGGCCTCGATCCCCTGCGGAAGGGCCTGTGGACGATCGCCGTCGTGGTGGCGCCCTTCCTGGGGTCGATGGCGTGGTTCCTCGTCGGGCGGCCCGGAGCCCGAGCCTGAGACGCGGCTCAGCCCGCACCCATGCCTACGATCACCGATCGCGCAAGCACCTGCTCGCGGGGCGCCCGCACGTCAGCATGAGCGGGATGAACACGATCGAGGAGGCGGGCGCCTGGGCGCGCGCTCTGGTGCGCCGCGAGTTCGGCGTCGGCCTCGTCGACCTGGAGCCCGTCGTCGGCGGACTCGACCACAGAGCGCGCGTCTGGTGCGCGGCCGACGGCTCCGGGGCGCTGTGGAGCGTCAAGGCGTCGGCCCGCGACGGGCGCTTCGGACTCGCGCTCTCGGCGTCGCTGGGCGAGTCGGGGGTGCCGGGCGTCGCGGCGCCGCACCGCGCCTCCGACGGGCGCCCCTGGGCGGAGGACCGGGGGCTGCGGGTCTCGGTCGCGCCGTGGATCCTCGGCGAGGACGCCGTCGACTCCGGCGAGGACGCCCTCGACTGGGAGGGGTTCGGCGCGGTCCTGCGCTCCGTGCACGACGCCGAGCCGCCGACCCTCGCGCCTCCCGTGCGGCGGGGCATCCGCCGCGTCCGCCGTCCGCTCGCCGACCTCCTCGCCGAGACCGACGAGAGGATCGACGCGCAGCCGGAGCCCCGCCCCCGCCTCACCGCGCTGTGGCGCGCGAACCGCTCCCGCCTCGACGCCCTCGCCGGCGCTGAGCGGCGGCTGAAGCGCGCCCGCACGCCCACTTCCCGCGTGCCCCTCCACGGCGACCCGCATCCCGGCAACGTCGTCATCGACGAGAGCGGCCGCCCC
>NZ_PSTM01000022.1:0-47712 GCF_002930875.1 Rathayibacter sp. AY1A5
CCGTAGTCCTGGTCGGGCTGGTCGAGGATGCGCAGCTGACCTGTCTCCCCGGCGGCGAGGTGAAGATCGGACCAGGAGCAGGACCAGGTGAGTGAGGCTCCGGTGTCGTTGGTGATGCTGACGTAGTGGGAAGGGCCATGCACTCCGAACAGCAGATCACCCACCCACAGAACCGCGGCCGCCACGACGGCTAGAGCTCCCAGCGCGATCGACAGTCTCACCAACCGTCGTTGGCGGGGTGGTGTCTGCCGGTCCGGCGAGAGTCTGCTCGGGTCCCAACTGTCCAGGCGTTCAACCACGGCGTATCCACCCCTCGGCGCGACGTGAAGCGGCCTCGACCGCCGCCGAGCTCGTTACCTTGAGTTCTCCCACGGGAGAACAGTAGGCGTGACGCGGCTCTCACCACGAGGAGCTACCGACTCGCGACCGAGAGTGTCCTGTAAGGGGATCGATCCGCGGGACGCTTTCAGCGGACTGCTCGGAGGGGCTACTGCTCGTCTTTCCGGGCTGCTCGGCCGACGAAGTGCACGGACCGTCGAGCGTCGACGAGTTCGCGCTTCTCGAAGTGGCGAACGACGAAGGCTCCTGCGACGAACGAGTAGCCGATGCCCTCCGCGATTCGTGTGAGGACCGGGATGGTGCTGATGATCTGTTCGACGGTGGGTGATCCGTTGGCTTGGTAGGGGGCGATCCAGAACGGCACGATCGTGCCGAAGACGATGCCCAGGAGAATCCCGGCGACACCGATCCAGAACATGGAAGTGGACGAAAGTGCTCTGAGCATGGGATCCCCGGAATGTTCGGTGGGCGAGTCGAGAGGCGCCGCTGTCGGACGCGCCGTCCTCGCTCACGGCTGATCGGTCTGGTTACAGGCGCAGGTTGAGCGCGGCGAGGACGGTGACGAGGCCGGCCGCGACGACGACGACCGTCAGTGCAACGCGCCCCGCCGTACGGCGGAGAAGGCCGGTCATCGTGGCGGCGTCCGCCACGCGAGTCGCGATCACGAGGTCAGGAACGCCGGCCGGCGGTTGCGGTGGCGTCGTGGAGTCGTCTTCGCTGGCCGGGACGCTCACGGTCTGCTGAGCCGGCTCGATCCGATCGGGCAGCTTCTTGAAGCGGCCATCATTCGATTCGCCCACAGCGACCTCCCCAGCGGTCGCCGCATCGCGACCCTCCTTCGTGACTGTAGCCGTGCAACTCCATTGCGTCAGCGTGAGCGCGTAGCGGCCTAGAGCTGGAGACTGCTGCGGCGCACGTCTCCTCTCCACTCCTCGAGCGTCCACTGATCGGGTCCCGTAGAGGAACCTGCTGCTTCCCGAGCGCGCTGCTCGCTGCCATAGATTCCAACGACGTCGGTGGCGTCTGCCCAGAGGGCTGTCCTGAGGAGGAGGTAGTGCTCACCGTCACTGCTGTTCTTCACGCCTCGGATCCTCGTCGGTTCCGACGTCGTTCGGTCACCGTGGCGCGAGGTATCACAGTGCTGGCGCGCGTCCCGTATCGGGATCGACCACCGGACGCCTTGCGCCTCCGGCGCGAGGCGGAGGATGACCGGCTGATCGTTGACGTTTTGCACTGCGGCTAGTGCGCCGCGGCGGTCCAGTTCGTACGCTCAGCACATGACTGTTCGAGGGTACGCGCGGAGTCGACGTCGGCAGCTCCTGTTGTGGGTTCTGGCTTCGCTGGTGGTGTTTGCGCTGGTGACTCTTGTTGTCGCCTTCGTGGCAACCCAGCTCAATGCTTCTGCTTTCGCCAGACGCCCGGAGATCGAGAACTGGGCTGACCCGAGCAGGGGAACATTCACGCTCGGGCTGGGGTGGGGCTTGGTCGCCGCCGCAGTCACCGTCGCGGTCGGCGTCACCGTCGATCGTCTGCGGATGCGCAGCGCTAGGTAGAACGACGTCCCGTAAGGGGGTCGTCAACCGGTCGCACGCGAGTTGCGTGCGCCGCCGCGGCGTGGCGCGGGCGGGGCCGTCTCGTTAGACCTGTCCGGTGGTGATTCCGCTGAGGGGGCGTGAAACGGGGCAGGGAAGGCCGAGCGCCAGGCCGGCTTGTCTATCCCGGGTTGGGTGGTTGCGGGGCTGTGTCGTTGAGGCGGCGATAGTAGGCGACGTCGAGCGCGCTGAGGTGGGTGAGGAGGCGTCCGGCGCGGTCGTGCATGGTCATGGAGCCGTCGTGGAGGCTCGCGATGGCGCCGACGCGGTGCAGCATCAGCACTGTGTCGAGGCGTTCGGCGTAGTGCAGTTCCAGGAAATACACCAGCGGCGGATTGCCGGCCCGGCCTGGGGTGAAAAGGGCGGTGGGCTGGTGTCGGGTGACGCCGGTGTCGCGGTTGAGCTCGCGGAAGATGTACCGCTCGCGCAGCCACGGCCCACCGAGGATCATCGCGACGAGGACGACGACCCCGGTGATGACGAAGGGGTTGAGAAGAACGGCGAGGTCGTTGCCGGTCATCATCCGAGCATGTCCCGGGGGCGGTCGCGGTCCTCGGCTGCTTCGGTGTCCGCGGCCAGCTGCGCGACTCGCGCTTCGATGTAGACGGTGCGCATCGTGGCGTCATGGTCGAGTTGCAGGACTTGCAGGAGGCGGTGCAGTTGTACGGTGCCGGCCGAGGTTTTGCCGGTCAGGATGCGTCGGACGGTGCGCGGTCGGAGCCGTGCGAACACGGCTACCTTCTGTGCGCTCCAGCCCTGCGCCTGCACGGCTGTGGTCAGTACCGTGCCGAGCGCGGTGTCAAAGTGCTGGGGCGCCAACCCGATGAAGTCCACTCAGCCAGGCTAGCCATGCGATTCGTACGCGAACGTGGGTTCAGAGGACGGGTGGTGGCGACCCGTCCGGTGGGGAGCCAGGTGGCGGGGCGTCTAACGAAGCAGTTGGAGCCGCTCGTCAGGTTCGGTCGTTCGTCGTTTCGTCGTCGCCTGTTCGGTCTGGCGAGTTGGGGGTGCGGAGGGGCCAGGCGGGCCACCAGCCGTTGTCGAGTTGGCGCAGGGTCGTGGTGGCGTGTTCGAGGTCGTCGGTGGTGAGGTCTCTGTCGGGGGCGCCACTGCTGCCGGTGTAGCCGCTGCCGTCAACGGCGTGGAGCTGGGTGTGCAGCCACCGGCGACTTCCGAGGGGGTACGTCTCGCGGAAGCCGCCCGCGGCGATGGAAAGGACGGCTTCTTCGAGGCGGTCGGCGGCGGTTTCTGCTGATTCGTCGCAGGCATCGCAGGAGCAGTTCGGCAGGGTGGCGCGGAAGAAGACGCCTGCTTCCACTTGGACTGATTCGTCGGTTGCAGTGACGGTGATCGGGGTTCCGGCGCGAGGCTGCAACCGGATCTGCTGTGTCCCGTCGTGGTCGAGGTGGCGGACGTCGACGGAGTACCAGCGGTGGAGGTAGTCGGCCAGGGCGTCGACGTCATGGCGTAGGGGTGCGAAGCGTTCTGGGTGGGAGACGCGGGAGTACGCGTCGTCAGGTGGGTGGTGGTCGGGCCAGCGCTGCCCGTATTCGATGACGTGGCCGTTGTCGTCGCGGAACTCGATGGGAGGGAAGGCGGCGCGTTGGAACGGAACCGGTGGAACCGTGAACGGCGGTGGAGTGACATCGTGAGCGAGCGCGGTGATTTCGCGGTCGTCGAGGTCTTCTTGATCCCAGGTGGACAGCATCTCGAGGAACGGTTCCCGCTGCTCGGGACGCTGCACCATGGTTCGCACGAGGGCGGCGACCGGAATGGAGCGGACGTTCGTCCCGATTTCCGGCTCGTTGGTGACTCGCCAGGTCGCCGCGGGATGCACCACCGCGATCACGTTCCCGACGAACCGGGCTGCGGCGTCGGCAATCTCTGGCGTCGTCAAGGCGGTCGGATGCTTGGCCAGGAAGAGCCACACTCCCGACACGTCACCAGCAAGGCTCTCTGGGTCCACGCCATGGCGTTGCAGGAACTGAACGAAGAGATCGAAGCCGTCGACAAACCGCACAGGAGTCGGAAGCTCTGTTGCGGGCCGGAACGTCGCAATCGCGGACGAACCCAATTCCGGCATCGACCCGATCTCGCCAGGGAACATCTGTGTTGTCATCAGCTTCCTCCCGCGCCATGAACGACTCCGACAGTGCTCACCATGTCAGCGCCCCGTCACTCTTCAGACGCTTGTAGCGCCGATGTCGAGGCGCGAAGGTAGGCGTACACCGTCTCCCGGCTGATGCCATATTTCTTTGCCAACGTCGTCTTCGGCACGCCGGCACCAGCCCGCTCGCGCAGCTCCGCGACCTGCGCGAGGGTAAGCGAGCGGGCGCGGCCTCGGTAGACGCCGCGCTGCTTGGCCAAAGCGATGCCCTCGCGTTGACGCTCCCGAATGAGTTCGCGTTCGAACTCTGCGAACGCGCCCATCATGTTCAGCAGCAGGTTCGCCATCGCGCTGTCCTCACCAGTGAAGGTGAGCTGTTCCTTGACGAACTCGACCCGGACCTTCTTGTCCGTCAGTCGGCGCACGAGCCGGCGGAGGTCTTCTAGGTTCCTTGCGAGCCGGTCCATCGAGTGCACGAGCACCGTGTCTCCGTCGCGGACGAACCCGATCATCTCTTCGAGCTGCGGACGGTTCACGTCCTTGCCGGAGGCCTTGTCCTCGAACACCCGATCCAGCGTCAGGCCGTCGAGCTGGCGCACCGTGCTCTGATCCAACGTGCTCACCCGCACGTACCCGACCCTCTGACCCGACATGCCGCCTCCGACCCCTACTTGTCCAGTTGAAGTCTAAGAGCCGCAGGGGCAAGTGTCAGACAAGGTCCGACACGGCCCTATTCGGACGCGCTTCGGCCATGGTGCCTGACGTCCGGTTGGGGTGTACCTCAGCTAGACGGAGCCCCCGTCACCCTCCGGTGCGGTCGCTCGCAGTGCGTGGCGGGCGCTGCTTCGCGCCTGGGTGGGAGGTGGGCGCTACGTGGCCGCTTCCTCCATTTCGGTGATGGGAGCCGTATGAGTGGCAGCGTGGAGGGTGTTCAAGGGAAGCAAGAAGAGACGAAGGAGTACATCATGCGCACCAGCACGAGCAACGAATTCGACACCAGCTCGGCCAACCGTCAGAACCACCCGGGACACGGCTTCCGCCGGTCCCGCATCGCTGCGGGCCTGCTCGCAGCATCACTCACCGTCGCAGTCCCGATCGTGGGCGCCGCGCCGGCCTTCGCGGACACCACAACTCAGACAACCACCGCCGTCGCTGACTCCGGCCGCGCCACTGGCGTTACCGAGGGAGCGAACAGCGGCGCTGCCGGTCAGTGCACATGGGGTGCGAAGGAAAAGTTCTTCGAGGCGACCGGGCTGCGTCCCGCCATCTACGGCAACGCCCTCGACTGGGACACCAGCGCCGCCGCGAACGGCTGGACTACCGTCCTGGATGCTCAGGCTCGCAGCATCGTCGTCTTCGAGCCCGGCGTGCAGGGGGCGGACCCCACCTACGGTCACGTCGCCTGGGTCGATTCCGTCGAGAAGCGCGCTGACGGCCTCTACATCAACATCACCGAGATGAACGGTGCCGCCGGACCTGGCGTCTACAACACGCGAACTGTGCAGGACGTCGTGGGCATGTCCTACATCCTGGCTCCGTAGGGTCACCGCAAGAGGCGCTCCGCGTCCGCGAGTGTGAAGGCGGGTGACCCATGGGCCGCCCGCCTTCACCCTGTCCGCGTACCTTCGGCCTCCCGATCGGTAGGCGTCGCTTGCACCGTAGAACGATGCGACGACTCGAACTCGGAGCGGATGGCAGGCGGCCTCAATCACTCACTGACGTCGCGATCGCTGTCCTTCGCGCTCTCCTAGGACGGTTCCTGGACTTTGGGACGGTTGATCGTGTCACCGTTCCACGACAGGTCGGAGTCCTCATCGACGGGGAAGGCCTCGAATCGGCCGTCAGTGAGGATCGCGCTTACGAGCGTGTGCGAGCCGGCGACGATGGTGGAGTCCCGGTCGATCTCGGTGGCGAGCACCCAGGCGTGATCTTCAGGCCAGAGTAGTTGCGGCGCTTCCTCGCCGCGGAGGCCAATCTCGGGACCCCATCCGGGTTCGGCAAGCTCCGCCATGCTCGTGGCGGCCAGTATGTAGTCGTATCGGTCAATGCTGACCGGCCTGCCGAGGAGGTTCTGGCCGGTCCCACCGACCCAGTACGCCGCGAGCGCATCGCCGGGCGTAGTGGTCGCCGAACTGAGGATGGGTGCGAGGGCGGCGAGTACTTGCGGATCGAGTCGTCCGACGTCACTTGTGCCGCCGCGCGGCTCGTCCCTGCCTAGGAGCCGTTCCCACTGGACGAGCGGGTGCATGACCTTGCCGGCAGTAGCAGCAACGTCCGCCCACCGCTGGCGTTCCCAAATGTCATCGCCGTCAGGTCGAGGGTGAAGGACACGGGCGTACGCCTCGAACCCGTATCCGGCGACCGAGCCGACTCGTGCCCAGCTTCGCTCTCGCTGCATGCGCAGCCCAAGCCATTCGGCCCGCTCGACATCATCTGTGATCTCCATGGCCATGACCCTGGCAGGCCGGCACGGCCACGCCAAGACGAGTCGTGGTCGACCTGACGCCGATCGGACGCCACGCCATCGAGCTGATGAACCGAGCTTGGCATCGTGGCGCGGCTGAGGGCGCGCCGTTCGGGTCGGCGCACCCCCGCCGGCGGGCTTGGCGCTCTCGCGTCACAAGCCAAAGATCGGCGGTCCAGGTCCCCGCTCAATCCATGCGGAATCATACACATCGGTTCCTGAGTGATCTGCCGAGCATCAGCCAAACGGGGGAGGGCGATGGGGATAGTGCGTGATGGTTGGTCGTTCAGGTCTGGTATCTCTGGTGAGCCGGGGTCGGGAGGACCTGTCGGCGGAGGGGAAGCGGTGGGGGCGTACGACGAGGCGGAGGATCTTCCTTCACCGCCGCGGCACCATCGTGGCGTCACCGTGGTCCTACTCGTTCTGCTGACGTCGGTGCTGGCCGGCGTCGTCGCTGTCTTCATGTTTGCGGTCGGGTCGCTCGATGACTCGACGTCGGGAGCGGTGCCGCCGTCGGGGAGTGGCCAGGAGCTGGTGTACGAGCTCGTGCCCGTGTTGAACGATGATCCGGCGATCGCGAAGCTTCTTCCCGCGAACACCGAGTCAGACAGTGCAGGCTTGCGCGATGCGTGCGGGGCGCTCGCGGACCGCGATTCGGAGTTCACGATCATCGACGGCGCGACACCTGCCACGTTTCGGGTCGCCCTGGACGCGGCCGCAGACGCGCCGGAGCCGCAGACTTGCTGGATTGGGTTCCGCTGGGTCAAGGACGAAGGCTGGCGCGCTTCCGCGATCCGTCACTGACCACAGCTGAGCGTGGACCACCGTCGGCGTCACGGCTTGTAGGGGGACCAGTCCTGTGAGGGAAGTTCGCGCAGCTCCTCGTTCACCCAGACGCGCCAGCACGTGTCGGTGCGCTCCTGAAAAGCGCCGCTGATGGTCTCGTGCGACCAGCCGTCACGCGATTGGATCCAGCGGACGAGCCAGACCATTTGACCGGCCAACGGCTCAGTGTTGCGCGACATGTGCTCATCATCCTGGACGTCTGCCCGCGCAACGTGTGCTCGTCAGTAGTGGAGCTGTGTGCTCCATCCGTCTCGGCCGCGACCGGTCCACTGGGTGTAGTACAGGCCGCGCTTGTTCAAGAACGGCCCCACGTAATCCAGGCCCGCCGGCCGGTCAGAGCTGGCGCGAACGAAGAAGTTCTCGGGGCCGAAAAGCGGAAGCCCGGTCTCGGCCAACGTGGTGCCGGTCCCGTCGAGAATCGTGAGGCGCCACTGGTCCTCGACGTACTCGACTGTCGCCATCTCGGCGGAGCTGAAGTCGATCATGCGCGGAGCATAACCACCGCACGTTACGCCTGGTGTCGTTTCGCTCGGGTGCGGCTTCTTCCCCTGGGAAGCGGCCCGACCCGGCATCCCCCGACGCGGGGCCGGGCCGCTACTCCCGGCTCAGGGGCCGAGCCGCATCCGAGCCGGGAGCACTGGGGCCGGAGCGAACGGCACTCCGTACATGCCCGACCATAGGTGCCGACTGTGCCCACGGGAGGAGGGTTGACGGCCCTGAGCAGCAGCCGGCGAGTGGTGCTCTCGGCCGCGCTGTGTGACGCGGCCGAGAGCAGAGCGACACCGACGACCCCTCGTCGGTCTGCCGCGCGCGGCGTCGAGGTCCCCACTTCTCAACCGCACCGCCACTTTAGACACGAAGTGCCGAGACGGTGAGCGTGAGCGGAGCGAGTCGAGCAACTCCTGTCAGCGCCGCTCGGCATCCTGACGGCTGGCCGCGCTTCGCTTGCGCAGCTCGCTGACTACCGACTTTGAGGCTGCCAGAAGGGCGCGCTCGTCTTGCGCGTCGGCATCGACTGGGACGACGACGAACGCGCTGTTGGCGTTCACCGTCATCCGTACTTCCATGACCTGCCCATCCACGCGCAGCGCGGGAATAGCGATCGACTCGGAGTGTCCGCCGGCGGCGATCGAACCGACGAAGGCGAGGAGGGCCGTGCACACGTCGTCGGTGGACGTGAACGTCGCGGAAGCTCTCATCCGTCGTCATCACCTACGCGATGTAGCGCTCCGGTGAGCGTCCGGCAGGGGCCGCTGATCGGAACTCTTCCCGAGGGGAGCATTCTCTGAGGCCATCCATCCGATAAGCGGCGCGATGCCGGAGGCGGGTGGCCGTCAGGAGTGCCCCGGAGGGGTATCCCGGAGGGACGCGCAGCGCTCTTGACGGTCGGCCGGCGCAGGCAAGAGTGAAGCGTCGGATGGACGGCCGGACCGCAGCCTGCGCGCACGTCGCGGGAAGGCAGAAGCCCCCGCGAGCGTGACTGCTCGAGCGGGGGCTTGCTACTCGACGAGGGCGGTCGTCGTGCGCGATCGACCTACTCGTTCGGCCACGACGCCAGAGCGTCATGGGGGACGATTGTCGGCACTCCGTCGACGGTCTGGATCGTCGTGCCGGGCTCTCCGAGTCCGGCGGCGTGCGCGATCGCCGCGAGGACCAGTCGCGTGTGTTCGAGGTCGAGCCCGGCGACGTCCTCGCGGAGGTCGACAGGGACACCCTGACCGAGCGACGACGCGATCCGCGCGACGCGCTGTTCGCCTCCGCTGAGCGCTCCGATTTCGTAGCCGAGGCGGTCGAAGTCGATTGCGCTCGTGTGCCAGGCGTTGTCGGTCTTCACCCACGGTGCTCCGGCGTACACGAGGCCCGATCGGATCAGCAGTTCGACGGCGGCCGTGAGCGGGTTGGCCCCCTCCGCCCAGGCGCGGACCTGGCCGTGGAGCGCGGCGGAGTCGTTGTCGGTCATGCAGCGTTCTCGATGGACGCGGAGCTGTCGCTCTCGGTCGAATCGGCGGGAATTCCCTCCGCCGACGTTGTGCGTCGCGCGCGGGTGACGCGAGCGCGAGTCTGCTCGGGTCGCGGCACTCCTGCTGCGCGGAGTTCCTTCTCCGACCATCCGGCGGCGAGGGCGTCCGCCCACGCCTTGCTGTGTCGGTTCTGCGCGTCGCTGAGGGTGGCGCGTGCGGTGTCGGTGTCGTTGGCTGCGGAGACGATCGTGCGGACCGCCTCGACGCGCTTCTCGACGCTCTGTTCGAGCAGTCGGCGGGCGGCGTCGGCGGCGTCGTCAGGGTTCCTCGTGTGGTCGCTCATGCGGAAAGGCTAGCCGCCGCCGCCGCCGTCATGCGGAAGGCGCGGACTCAAGCGTCTCGGGTTCGGCTTCGCCAGCCGAGACGCTCGGGTGTCCTTCGGACCCGAGTTACACCCAAGTCGCGCTCGGTGCGAAGATGGTTTGTGGAGCAAGCTATAGGTTTACCCGTGGTAAACCGCTTGCGCCCCTTCCGCTGCGCGGCCGGGTCGGCGCATACTGGTCGTATGGTCCCCGCCTGGGGGCGGGTTCGCTGCGCTGGGCCGGAAGGACGGTGAGGGTCGTGTCGGAGTCGTCACGAGAGGGTCGGTTGTTCGGCCGGCGCCGCCGCGCGAACGTGCCGGGTGTCGCTGCGCGGTCGAAGCGGTACGAGGTGTCGGTCACGCCCGAGGAGGACGCGCACCTGCGCGCCCGTGCCGAGGTGCTGGAAGTGACGGTGCCGCGGCTGCTGTTCGAGTCCGCGATGAACGCCCAGGTGCGCACGGACACGGAGTGGCGGTTGGTGGTTGCTGAGCTGTTCCGGGCGTCGAAGCTGTTGCAGAAGACGTCGGACAACATGAACCAGCTCGCGCGGTTCGCGAACAGCACGGGCCAGTTCCCGGCCGAGGCTGTTGAGGCTGCGGAGGAGTACCGGCGGGTGCGACGCCTGATCGAGGCGACGGCAGACCGGCTCGGTGGACGGTGAGAACGAACATCACGCGCGGCACGCGCATGCGTGGACTGATGGGCTACCTCGTTGGTCCCGGCAAGACGAACGAGCACGAGGAGCAGCACCTGATCGCGGGGGATTCCGCGATCATGGCTGAGTACGGGCATGAGGTTCTGGATGGCGCTGCGGCTGCGGCGATCGCTGCGGATCTGGACCGACCGCGGGAGCTGTTCGGCGTCGAGGTGACGCGCAACAAGGTGCGCACCGACGAGAACGGCGAGGCGGTTCGGGACTCGGCCGGCGCGATCGTGAAGGATCGCGTGGCGGCTGATGTGTGGCATTGCTCGCTGTCGCTGGCGGCCGAGGAGGGCCAGCTCACAGACGAGCAGTGGGGCCGAATCTCGACCGACTTCGTGCAGCGGATGGGCTTCGCGGGCGAGGACATCGGCAAGGCCGATTGCCGCTGGGTCGCGGTGCGTCACGGGCTGTCGAAGAACGGCAACGACCACGTACACATCGCCGTGTCGCTGGTGCGCGAGGACGGCACGAAAGCGTCGGTGCACAAGGACTACGAGCGGTCGCAGACGATCAGCCGTGAGCTGGAGCGCGAGTACGGGTTGCAGGTCTACCAGGCGCCGGAGCGCGAGTTCCCGGAGCGCGGTGTGCGGCCGGGAGCGCGTGAGTCCGCTGCACGTCGCGGGCACGTCGAGCCGGACATGCAGCGCCTCGAGCGCGCCGTACGCGCGGCCTCGTCCGCGTCCCAGGATGAGAGCGAGTTCGTTCGTCGTCTGCGTCAGGGCGGGGTGCTGGTGCGCCCTCGATTCGCGACGGGTCGTGACGATGTGATCGCCGGCTATTCGGTGGCGCTGCGGCCGACGAACGGCGAGAAGGCGATCTGGCACGGCGGCGGCCGGCTCGCTCGCGACCTGACCTTGCCGGAGCTGCGGAAGGGCTGGCCGGACCAGCCGGAGTCCGCGTCGGATGCGGCATCCGAATGGCGCGCGACAGCCAAGAATCCCTGGCAGTACACGCCGGTCAACCCTGGCCGGGAGACGGCGGAGCCGGCCCCCGAGCTGTTCGAGGCGTACGCCGCGGACATGGACCGGCTGCACGACTACATCAGGTCCGTGGACCCCTCCGACAGGGCCACGTGGGCGCACGTTGCGCGCGAGACGGCCGGCGCCTACGCGGCGTGGTCCCGGCGCATGGAGCCCACCCCGGGACCGCTCGCGGACGCTGCGCGATCGCTCGCCCGCTCGGCGCACCTGCGGGCGCACGAGACGCGCCCGCGGCCCGCGATGATGCCCTCGACGGCGGCGTACTCCGCATTGATCATGGCCGCGGCGGGGAATAAGAAGAATGCAGCCGCGGAGCTGCTGCTGCTGAACCAGTTCGCGCGCTTGACGCACGCGGTCGCGTCGGCTCATAAGGCAGCCGGTGATGCGCGACGGATGCGCGAGCTGTCGCAGACGTTGCGGGGTCAGTTGTCCGCTGTTCGCGACGGCTACCAGGTCGTCGTGAAGGCCGAGAAGGTCGCGGAGAACGAGCGGGCCTGGCAGGCGCTCCCGGAGGAGCTCAAAGACGTTCGCCGGCTGTCCCAGACCAACTTCGGGTCGGGCAGTCCCGTACCCACGAAGCTCACCAAGGCTGACCGGGAGCGCGAGGAAGCGATGCTCGCGGACCGCGCCCGACAGTCTCGGCAGGGACCTGACCAGGACCGCGGCGACCGTGGCCGATAGACGATTCACCAAGGCAAGGGGAGGAAGTCATGAGTGACGACGACGAGGTAGGCCAGGAGGTCGGTCAGAACGTCCGGATCGCGTTGACCATCGCGATGCAGATGGGCGAGAAGTTCGCCCGGCTGCGCGAGGAGCTGGCTCACGACGCGCAGGCACGCTCCGCCGCGCAGGCGCGCGAGCTGTCGGCCCGTTTCGACGCCGAGCGCGGCGCTGCACGCGCGACGTTGCAGGTCGTGGACCGGCCCGACTGGTGGGAGAAGGCGAGCATCCAAGACATCTCGAAGGTCGCGGAGACGGCGCAGGCGTGGAAGAACCACGACCCGATCGCGGAGCGCGCGTCGGCCGTCGTTCAGCGCGAAGTGTTCGAGCGCTACGGCGTCGACACCGCCGTGCTGCGCGACGCCGCCGGTCAGGCGAAGTCGGAGCTGGACCGGGCGAAGGAATGGGCCACCAACTCCGCGCCGGAGCACTACCACCGCCACGACGACGACCGTCTCACCATGGACATACGCGGCCGCGCAGAGCCGGACGTGAACGCGGAGCGCGCTCTGATCACCGACTACCGCGCGGCGCTCGCGGGCGACGCCGGCACCCTCGAACTCTCCGCGGCCGAGGAATGGAAGCGCGACACCGACCCGGCCGGGTTCCAGGACTACCGCGTGCAGACGTCGATCGACTGGAACGACGGAGAGTTCCGCACCGCGGACCCCGCGGCCGTCGCTGCTGCACGAGCCGCGCTGGTCGAGGAGTGGAAGGACACGGTAGCTCCCGAGCGTGCTCGAGCGGGAGCGGAGGTTACGGAGGCACAACTACTGATCGCGGAAGCCGACCGCCTCGACCGCGCGAACGACGCCCGCAACCAGGAGGCCGCTCGAGAAACCCCCGGTGCGTCCGACGTCGACAACGGGCGCGCGGAGATGGCTGCGCAGCTCGAAGCGCGCGCGAGCGACTACGACCGCGACGCGGCCGCCGGTGGCACCGCCAACGCGACTCCTGACGAGCTGCGCGAGCTGGCCTCCGACGCGCGCGCTCAGGCACAGCTCTTCCGCGACGACGCCCCCGCAGAGCGCCAGGAGGCCGCACAGGGCACCGGAGGCCCGTCCACGGAGTCGGCGCCGCCCGCGACGGATCCGCGCGCGTCAGCGTCGCGTGAGGCCGGAGAGATCGCTTACGACAGTGCCGAGCGTCGACAGTCGACCATTCAGGCGATGGAAGCCAAGGGAGTCCCCCCGCACGTCATCGAGGCGCGGATGAGCGCCGACAGCGCGCACGCCACCCCGCCCAGCGCCGCGGTGACGTCGAAGGCTCCGATGAGCACCGTCCCTCAGACGCGGCGCGGTCGTGGCCAGGGGCAGGGCGCCGATCGCGCGGACCTGAGCCGCTAGCCGGAGCGTCGAGAACGAAGAAGGGGAGCACCGGACGGTGCTCCCCTTCTTACGTCCTCAGAGCGCCTCTCAGGCGTTTTCTCTGGATGGGCGCTGCGTGTACAGCGGCGGTTGTAGATCGGACGGGAAAGTGCCTTCTACCGGCGCCGTGTAAGGCAGCGGTTCACCGATCCGGTTCTCGTCCGTCGAGTCAGCGAATGGGCCGTCCGCAGAGAGAAGGACGCTCATGTGTGGGTCGCAGTGGTTGATCCACCACGCGCTCATCCCGGCCTTCGGGTCGGCGCGTGCGGCCTCCCACGCCCGCCACAGCGCCTCGATGCGCTGCTGCGCTTCCTTGGCCTCCCACCAGGCTGCTTTCCACCGCAGACCGGCACCGGAGCCCTGCGCCATTACTCGGCGCCGGTAGGTGCCGATGAGCTGCTTGCGCACGAACTCATCCGCCGACCCGAAATGCGTCGTGGGCTCTTCGCTCTCCGGGGCACTCGTCGCCTCGTCGGCCGCTGACGCGGGCGCGGCCTCGTCGTCCACGCCCCCGTAGAAGTCATCGCTCATGAGCCCGTCACCGGCGTGAAGCCGTGTCCCTGCTCCGGGGCCGGCGGCGGCGTCGGTGTCGGCGCTGCGCCCGGTCGGTGGTTCGCGATGGAGGCGTTGATCGCGGCCACGAGCGGCTTGGGGCCGTCGAACCACGGCACCGTGCGCAGGATCGCGGCACGCGAGCCCGAGGACATCAGGATCGCCCGCCCGATCTTGCGCCCCTTCTTGGGAGTGGGGAGGTTCGCGAGCTCCGCGACGTCGAGGATCAGTTCGCGCTTCAACGCGCTGGTGGTCGAGCGCACGCCCTTGTTCATGCTCGCGGAGGTCGTCTCGCGATCGTAGGTGCCGATCAGCTCTGACACCATCCGCAGAAACCCCGTCTCCGAGATTCCGCCGGCGTAGATCTTCGCGTTCGCGGCCGACCACAGCTTGTCCATGCCCTCCTTCCCGAACACGCTCACGCCCTGCGACCAGGACTGGAACACCGACATGATCGGGATCCCCCGGGAGCCGTAGTGGCTGTAGAGGTCGGGCAGGTCGCGCCAGCGGCAGACGTTCGCCGCCTCATCGAGGACGCCGAGCATCGGGGTCTGCATCCGGCCGCCGGGCGACACCGCGGCCAGCTCCTCCGCGGCTTCGACGGTCGCGGCGGTGAGGGCGAGGACGAGGGGGCCGGCGCTGCCGGCACCCTCCTTGGACAGGCTGTAGAGCGTCCCGGTGGAGCGGACGAAGGCGCCGGGATTGAACTCCGGCCGGGTGTCGTTCTCGCCGGTGCGGTTCACCCACTGGCGGGTCCCGGAGTCCTTCAAGCAGGACGCCATGCGCCGGGCAGTGGAGTACACCGATCCGCGCTCCCGGTGCTCCAACCGCGTCGCGCCCTGCAAGCTCTTGGCCATCAGCGGGAAATAGCTCGAGGCCAGGATGTCTCCGGCCGTCTCGTCGCCGGGTTTCGTCGTCCACTCGTAGACGTCCGTGATCGGGCGGCCATCGAGGGCCGCGGCGAGCAGGAAGCCTGCCAGCAGCTCGCGACCGGACGGCTCGAAGTGCGCATCCGAGCGGGCGCCGACCTCGCTGGATCCGGACGCGAAGTGCTGCGCGAGCTTCGCTGCCTTGGTGTCGTCGGTGACGTAGGAGAGGGGGTTCCACCACCACGACGGCGGCTCGACCGCGACGCGCTGCGGGTCGAACACCCACACCTGCCCCCGTGCTGCGCGGAGGTCGCGGGTCGCGTCGAGCACGTCGCGCTTGTTCGAGGTCGTGACCACGGACCCGGGAGCGTTGACGATCGCGGGGATGACGAACGACGTCGACTTGCCTACGCGGGGGCCGGCGAGCAGCAGCACCATGTCCTCGAACGAGGCGTAGATAGGTCGACCGTCGCTGAGGAGGTCACCCAGAGGGACGCCGAACGAGTCGGTCACGCCCAGTCGGGCCGACTTCTCCTTCGCCTCCTTGCCGCGCATGTGGCTCATTTCCGCGGAGGTGGCGGTGTGGCGGGCGGTCCAGTCGATCGGGGTCCGGTTCTTCTTCCCGCCGTTCTTCGCGATCAGGAACAGGGTGCCGAAGAAGACGACCACGGCGCCGATCCCGGCGACGATGAGGGTCGCGGTGCCCGGCCAGACGAGTCGGCCGCGGAACACGTCGACCACGACGGAGAAGAAGTTCGACGGGTCGGTGTCCATGTCGGGATTCACACCGTCGACCTGGGACCCGACGCGGACCGCGATGTAGATGGCCAGGGCGATGATCAGGACACCGCCGGCCGCGAACGCGACCCCGAAGCCGTTACTGGCCTTCCCGGGCTCTTTCCGGCGGTTGTTCGTGAGGCTCATGGTGCAACTCCTTCGGTCGGTGCTGGGCTGGTGAGAGTGGTCTGGGCGGGGATCGCGTGCTGCACCTGCGCGGTGAACGCGAGGGTGGCGGCCGTGGCCACGAGGACCGCGACAGCCAGGAGCCCGGCGACCGCGCCGACCTGGCCGAGCGGACCCCGCAGCAGCGCACCCCCGGCGCGGGCGGCGATCACGACATCGCCCGCTCGAGCAACGGAACAGATGCCGGCAGGAACCTGCGCGGCTCGCATCGCTCATAGATCGGCCCGTCGTAGGGGGCCGTCGTGTCGTCGCTGGTCGCCTGCCGGCTGGTGCCCCAGGTGAGGACGGCCTGGCCGTTGTCGACGTACTCGACCGGCAGGTCCGTCATGTGGTCGGTGTGCGGGAGCGTCGTCGTCATCGAGCAGCCCCAGAGGTAGCCGTCGTAGACGACCGTCGACGTGCAGCTCATGCGATCACCCGGTCCCACTGGTCCCAGGCGACGAAGCCCGCCATGAGGGCGACCCCGGTCCAGCAGCCCGTGAGCAGAAACCGGTCGCGCTCCGCCGCCCCCTGACGGCGGGCGGCGATCACGCTGACGATCGCGGCGCCGGCCGCGCCGAGCGCGACGCAGCTCGCGCCGAGGGCGACGAGGACGCTCACGGCAGAATCTCCACCATGACCGGATCGGTCGCCAGGGGCTCGTTCGCGCGGCCTGCGCGGCTCGTGGTGTGCCAGAGCTTGTTGGTGTCGTTGACGTCCTTCTCCGCTGCGGTCAGGTGGACGCGGACGGGGATGCCGGGACGGCCGCCCACCTTGATCAGGAACAGGCCACGGCCGGGCGGGTCCGCTTCCTTCCCGGAGACGCCATCCCAGGCCGGCGGGTCCTGCCAGCTCGTGAGCATCTCCTGCTCCTTCGCGGACAGCGGCACCGCCGACGTGAGCAGAGGCATCTCCGCACCGGGAAGGCCGCCGCAGATGACCATGCCGGAGCGCTCCACAAAGCCGCGGGCCTTCATCCGGTCCTCTTCGCTGGAAAGCGCGAGGAGGTCGGACATGGTGTGGCTGATCATCGCCAGGCCGACACCGCGGGCACGGTTGAGGCGGGTGAGCGCGTCGACGCGATCGACCATGCCCTTGCCCGCGCGCAGAGCCCGCCACAGCTCGTCCAGGATCACGAAGTAGTGCCGGCGGGGCTCGATCCCCGCATCGGCCAGCGCCGCGGCGACGTTGACCGTCCCGAACCCCGCGGACCAGCACGCGAGGAGGATCGCCGCCTGGAGGTCGCCTTCGGAGTCATCGATCGAGGACACGTCGTAGACCACCGGCCGATCCCGCCGCATCGGGGTCGTCGTCTGGCGGGAGAAGATCTCGCCCAGCCGGCCACCGGAGGTGAGGCCGATGAGCGACGCTTCGAGGTTCTCGGTGATTTCCTTGTACCGCTTGAGGTCGTTGCGGTCGAGCGCGACCTGTCGAATCTCGTCCGGCGCGGCCTGGATCACGGCGAGCAGGTCCGCGAGGACGGGGATGCCCTCGTGGTGCTCGTCCAGGTACTTCAACGCCCGGTCGATGATCGTCTCCTCCCGGTCCGTGGGCGGCTGAGAGCGGAGGATCGTCAGGAGCGCTGCGATCATCGTGTGCCGGCGGCCGTGAGCGTCCGCGAGGACCTGAGCGGCGAGGCGCTGCGCTTTCACCGCACGCAGGTGCAGCTCCTTGGAGTCGCCGCCGCGGGCGTCGAGCTCCGCGGCTTGCTCCAGCGCCTGGTCGGCGTCGTCTCGGAGGCGCTTTGCCGCGCTGGTCGCCTCGCCGGGGTCGAGGATGTTGAGGTAGCCGCGGTCGCGGCCGAGGGTGATGACCTGTCCTTCCATCGCGCGGATGAGGTCCACGTAGTCGGGCTTCAGATCCCCGAGGACCAGCGGGATGGTGCCGTACCCGGCGAGCCCGGTCGCCATGCGGCGGGTCAGCGAGGACTTCCCGAGACCCGGCTTGCCGAGGACGAACATCGACGGGTTGGAGATGAGCTGCGCCCGCTGGAACCAGCTAATCGGGTCGCACAACACGGAGGCCCCGGTGGTGAGGTTCTTGCCCAGCGGTACGCCGATCATGGGCGTGCCGGTGCCGACCGAGAATGGGTACAGGCCGCACACCTGCACAGTCGTCGCGCGGAATTCATCGGCGGGCTGGATCGAGACGACCTGTCCGCCGCCGCGGCCGAGCCATCCCGTCGACGTCGGCCGCATCGGTCGCTTCGGCGCCGATTCCTTCTCGGTCTTCTGCTTCCCGCCCTGGTGCGGGATCGCCCGCTTTTTCCGCGACCGCTTGGACGGCGTCTCGCGGGCGAGCGGCGAGGCCGCGGCGCGGGCCGCGGCACTCTCCTCCTGCACCTTCCGAGCGCGGCGAGACCCGGCCCGGCTGTCCGCCGTTGCTGACGCGGCAGCGTCAGTCGACGGGGAGCCGACCGCGCCCGTGGGCGTGGCCGAGTCGGGGGCGTCGACGTCGCCGGCCTCTTCGCTCTGGTCGACGTCGACGGCGCCGGTGGGCAGCTCGTCCCCGTCGACGTCGGCGGGGACGTCGACGGGCTCGGTGTCGCGGTGGCGGGAGAAGAGCTTGGTGGTGATGCTCACTGGGGGCCTCCAATAAGGGTCGGAACGGCGACAAAGACGGGTGAGGGCTGAGGGTTAAGCCGGGACGGCACCGGACGTGTGTCCAGTGCCGTCCTGGTGGTGGCGGGGTGCGTCACAGGATTTCCCGCATCTCGTTGGGAATGCGCAGGTGCCGAGGCAGGACCAGCCCCAGCGGGAGCGCGGCGGCGAAGGCGGAGTCCTGCGAGCCGAACGCCGGCCGCATCCGCAGTCGGGCGGCTGAGGTGAGGGAGTCGATCGCGGCGCGCGCTTCGGGCTCTTGGCCACGCTGCAGCGTGGTCGCGGTGACGATCAGGCCGAAGTTCATCAGTCCGGCGCCGGAGGCTTCCTCCGCGGCCGTGGCCTGCGCCGAGCGGGTCGAGAGCGTCGAGCGCGCCGTGGGCTTGGTGGACGCGGAGGAGTTGAACTGGGCGGCGTTGAGGTCCGCCTCCACGAGCGCTGCGGCGCGGGCGGGGTCGATGGGTCGGTAGAGCAGGGTGACGCGCTTGCGGGCGATGTCGCGGTGCGGTGCGAGCAGGCGGGCGAGGATGTTCGACTGGACGACGCCGCGCGGCGGGGCGGTCATGGTCCACGACGTCGACACCGCTCCGTCGTGACGGTAGGAGTCCCAGTGCGCTTCGGCGCCCGCGGGGCCGACGTCGGTCCAAGACAGGTCGGCCGTCTCGCCCTCTGCGCGCGCCTGATCGATCAGGAGCGCCGCGTCGGGGTCGTACGCGGTGCGGATGACTTCGCACAGCTCTTGCGCGCTCAGGGGCCGCGCTGCGCCCGCACCCGTCGCCGCGAGAGAAGACGTCAAGCCGGGGATGCGGGCGGAGAGGTCGGAGGCTACTTCCTTCGCGTTGCGGCGCTTCCCGTTGATCCGCGCGGTCGCCGTGAACGTGAGCGCGATGTAGGCGTGGATCGTGGCCGATCCGACCGGGTAGGTCTCTACGACCTCTTGGAGCATCGCTCGCGCGAACAGCGGGGCGTCCGGGTCCATCGACCCCTCGACCTCGCCGCGCAGGCGGGTACCCGTGTCGGGGGCCGTCTCGATCGTGACCGAGGCGGCCTCGATGCCGGGCTCGTCTCCGAGGTTGGCGAGCCAGATGCCGTACTCCGCGACCTGGTTGTTGATCTGCTCCTGATCCACCAGCGCGGCGCCGTCCGGCTCCGTCGCCAGGACCACGGTGAAGTGCTTCGTCATCGGGGTGCTGATCAGCGCGAACCGGCGGCCGTGGGAGTCCTCGTGCTCGGTGAGCTGCGAGGGCGCGGCCAGGCCGGGCAGCTGGAAGGTGCCCCACTTCGCGCGGCCGATCGGGCCGGAGCGGTAGATGTTCGCTCCCTTGCTCTTGGTACGCCACCAGTTCACGCGGACCACCATCCTTCCCAGGGCTGATTGCCCGTGCTTGTCCTTGACCGAGACGGTCAGGAGGATGCCGCCGAAGATGGCGGCGACGATGAGTGCGGGACCTAGGCCGGAGAACATTGACGCGATGATCGAGGCGACGATGCCCACGAACATCACGAGGGTGGCGAGCTGTCCGAGCCCACCGAGGCCGGCGGTCTGAGGCTTTCGCCAGTTGCCATAGGTGCGAGCCTTGATCGGCTCGGTTGCTGTGCTGGACATGGGTTAGCTCCCGCTCTCGTTGCTGCCGGTCGCCTCTTCGGTGCCGGCCTTCACGGCCTGCGCGGCATGCTTCGCGCCCTCCGCGGCTTTCGTGGCGACGGCGATACCAGCGCCGATCGGTCCGGCCGCGGCCGCGGCGCCGCTCGCGGCTGCCCCGGCCCCGGCGCCGCTCGACGCGGCAGCTCCCGCACCGCTCGTCGCCGCGCTTCCGGCACCAGCACCGGCGCCGCTGCCGGCCGTCGACGCCGACCCGGACGGGTCAGCGGCCGGCGACGACGCGGGCGAGCCCGGCGTCGACGTGCTGCCGGACGGTCCGTCCGTGGACGAGGTGTTGCCGCCTCCGCCGCCGCCGTTCCCGCCGCCGCCGCCTCCGTTGTTGCTGGCGCGGATCGCGCCCGTCGCGACGTCACCTGCGGCCGAGAGCGCCGCGGCGCCCAGCAGTAGGCCTGCCGCACCGCCGCCGCCGACCGAGGAGACGGCCGGGACGAGGAAGCGCATCAGCGCGGGCAGAGCCACGAGCGCGATGAGCATCAGCGCGAGACCTGTGACGATCTGGAAGAGGCCGGTGCCGTCCGATTTGAACAGGTCGGTGCCGGTCATCCGGAACGCGATCGCGTAGACGATCGCGGCGGCGGGCTTGTAGAGGATGAAGGCGAGAGTCCAGGCCATCGCCTTCTTGAACCACTGCCGCCCGATTTCCGTGTTCGTCGCGGCGGCGGCAATCGGGAAGATCCCGGCGAGGACGACGAGCATCGCGCCGCGGAACACCATCAGGGCGATCTGCACGTAGGTCATGAACACCGCCAGCATGCCCAGCAGGAACAGGCCGATCAGGCCGATGGAGTTCTGCGACGCCATCGTCATCCCGATCATCGCTCCGACCGTCGTGCCGAAGCAGTTCGACTCCCCGTTGGTCACGCTGCAGTCGGTCGAGTTATCGAGGATCCAGACGGAGAACGCATCTCCCGCGGACGTCGCGAGGCGGATCACGACGAGGCCGGCACCGGCCACGGCGATCAGCGTCAGGACCGATCCCGCGAGCTCGCGCAACGGCATCGCGCGCTGCGTCCAGACCATGCGGCCGGCGGCGACGAGGATCGAGAGGATCGCGATACCGCCGGTGTACCACTGCAACTGACCTTGCACCCAGCCGACGACGCTCGAGGACTCGTTGAGGTGCATCGCCAGAGGCAGGAACCCGGTCACGAGCGCTGATGCCGAGGACAGCAGCAGCACGGCCATGATGATCACACCGATACGGCCCATGTGAGCCTCGCCGTCGCCGTGCCGGCGCCGGGAGGCCATCATCACTCCGGCAATGATGAGGGACATGACGGCCAGGCCCGCGGACACCCACGTCACGTAGCCGAGAATCGTCTCGAACGCCTCCGGCTGCGGCGGAGTCCCGCCACCGTTCACTCCGCCGCCCTGGTCCACGACCGTGACCGGCGAAGGTACGCGCACCCAGAGGGTGCCGAGGGAGGCGAGGGCCTTCCCGTAGCCCTCCATGATGTTGTTGACGAACTGCTGCAACGCATCGTTCGCGGCGACCGACACGATGTCGCCGATGCCCTCGTTGAGCTTGCAGGGGAAGTCGAGGAGGCCGCATTCCGATTCGGGCGGAGCGGTGGTGGTGGCGAGGATGCTCATGCAACACCTGCCCATGGCACGTAGCCGCCGAGGCTCTGGAGCCGCACCGGGTTGTAGGCCGACTGGCCCTCATCGGTGAGCTGCATCTTCCAGTCGCCGTCCGACCAGGCAACGTCCGTCGCGATACTCGCGAGGGTCCCGTCGTTGAGCCGGAAGGCAATGTCGATCGTCGCGCTGTCTCCGTTGTAGGACAGCGTCTTAAAGCCCGCGATCTGAGCGCTCAGGCCCGTGTTCGATTGCGCCACGTCCCTCGCCAGTGCTGCATCCCGTCCGGGGCCGGGAACGGTCAGCTTCTCGATGACGGGATCGGACAAGCGTGCGTTGGAGCCCATCGCCCACAGGTTCGCGACTGCGAAGAGTGCTCCGTCGACGGTGTGGGCGTAGCAGCGTCGCACGCCGTCGTCATCAGTAGCTCCCGGTCCGGCCGTGTCCGAGTTCGGAGCGGCCATCGTGCCGACGATGGTCCATTCCGTCGTCGGTGCTGCGGTGAGAGTCCCGGTCTCGTCGTATCCGGAGAGTCCGCACACGCTCGCGGCGTCCGCCGAAATGGTCGAGCTGGGGGTGGAGGCGCCGGGGGTGGCGGCGGTGTTGCCGCCTCCCCCGGCGTCCAGGGACGTCACGCCGAGCACGATGCCGGCGACGGCGAGTGCTCCGACGATGGCGGCTCCGACGATGAAGCCCTTCGTGGTGAATGGGTTACGCGGTTCGGAGTCGTTCATGATGTCCCTTGCCTTTCTGTTGGTGGTGTCGGTTTCCCGGGGACGCTACGCGCCCATCAGGAACCCGACGATCGTGAACGCGGCGGAGATGACGATCACACCCACGAGGAGTCGGCCGAGCCAGCCGCCGATCTCTCCGCCTTCGCCGCGGCGGGCGGAGACGGTCATGGTGACGCCGAGGATGATCAGGCCGACGACGGCGACGCCGAGGCCGACCCACTTGGCCCAGCCCATGACGGTGGTGAAGGCCTCGAACCCGGGGGGCATGCCGCCGGGACCCGGGTCCGGGACGACCGCGCCGAGCGCGCCCGCGGTGGTGAGGATGTCGGTCGTTGCTGCGAGCAGTGCAGACATGGTGTGCTCCGTTTTCTGTGTTGGGTGGTGCGGGGTGATCGCCGCCGCGGTCGCGACGTCGACGGGGTCCGGTTATCCGGTGGTGAGGGGGCCGTCGGCGTAGGCGACGTCGAAGTGCAGGTGGTTCGGGGTGTCACCGAACTGGGTGATGTGCTGGTACGTGGTCGAGCGGCACTGGATCTGGCCGGCACGAGAGCCCTGGTGTACCTGCGGGTCCAGGACCGTCAGCAGTTGCAGTGCGTTCGCGTCGCAGCCGGTGGTGGCGGTGTTGTTGAAGGAGAAGAAGTCGACGGCGTTGCCGCCGCCGTTCATCCAGTGCGACGAGCCCGTGCCCGCTCCGAGCAGGGAGCCGGTGCACTGGCGGTTGAGGTCCGAGACGCCGACGTGCTCGAACGTGTTGAGCGCGATCGTGATGATCTGGAGAATGCGGACGTCGATGCCGCAGTTCTCCTTGGCGGTCCCGGCGGCCATGTCGCGGATCTGCTGCGCGTAGCGGTCCTCGAGCAGCCGCAGCCGGCCCTCCTCCATCGCCGTCACGAGGCCGGCCGCGAGTGCCTGCGCGTCGCCGGACACGGGGACGCATCCGCCGACCGGCGCGGCCGTCGACGTCGCGGTGCTCGTCGGCGTCGACGGGACGCTCACCGGCGCAGTGGTGGCCGTGGGTGCGGTCGCGCTGCTGCCGAGGCCGTTGAGGTACGTCATGATCGCCACGGCGTCGGCGCGGTACTTCGTGTAGTGGTTCGGGTCGGCGTTGCGCTGCACCTTGTTGATCGCAATGGAGGGCTCCATCGACTGCCAGCCCTCGACCGCGACGAGGCGGTCGTAGAAGAAGCCCGCCGAGGTCGTCGGGTCCATGCGCTGCTCGACGGTGCCCCAGCTCGACTGCTGCTGGAACAAGCCGATCGAGTCAGCAACCGACCCGTCCGGGTTGATCGCACCGTCCCCGTAGTTGATGTTCACCAGCGAGGATTCCCCGATCGCCGTCTGCACGCCGAGCGTCTGCCCATCGGCGCCGAGGCCCTTCGCGGCGCCCGCGTTGACGATCAGTGCTGCGTTCACGAGCTGGTCGTGCCCGTAGGCGCCGACCTTCGCGTCCGCGGGGATCGCGGACACGTTCACCGGTCCCCCGGCTGGCAGGCATGCGGCTACAGCCGCGCCGCCGAAGAGCAACACGTACAACAGAATCGCGATGGCCACCACCGGCACCATGACGAACGCCAGTACCCCCAGTCCCCCCTTCGCCACTGGATTACTCCGATGCCAGAGGAGTGATCTGGTCGACGGCCCAGGGGCCTGCCTCGTCGGTGCGGTGGACGTAAACCGAGTACTCCCCTGCATCCGTGGGCACGAGGATGCGCATCGTGAACGCGCCGTCGCCGTCACGGACGGTCGCAGCGCCCGTGAGGCTCGTGCAGGGCACGTTGGCCGGGTCGACCGTTTCATAGGCGACCGCCGCTTGCTGGCTGAGGAACGGGTACAGCTCAGCGATCCACATGTCGTAGTCCACGGAGGGGCGGCAGAATGCCGCGACAGCGGCCGTGGCGATCGCAAGAGTGTCAGCCTCGACGTTCAGAGCCGGCGCCGGCTCGGCGTCGACTGGTGCCGCTTCGGTCGCTGATGGGACCGGCGCCGGCGAACCCTCGGTGGCGTCAGGACTGGCCAGGACGGTCGGCATCTGAGCTTGCGAGGTCTCCGCCGCCGGAGGGTCAGCGGGTGTTGAGCATGCAGAGAGGAGTCCTGCGATCGAGACGGACACCCCAAGCAGCAGTGCGCGTGCGCGCTGCTCACCTACGGTCCGCTGGTGAACTCCACCCAAGTTGTGCCCCCTGCGAGATGAGCAGGAGCGACAGCCACCCCCACACCTCGAAGATATCACTCTATGGGGTCATAATTGCACGAGTTGACATCCTGAACTCATTCAGTGCAGTCTTGCTTCCACATCGATACCCGAAGATGTCTCGGCGGGGACCCCATACGCCATGATGTTGTGATGACCTCCGAGCCCGGCGCCCCCGATGTGCCTGCCTTGCCACCGGAGGTTCTGTTGACTCAAGCCGTTCTGGCGAAGAAAAACGGCGAAGTCATCCGCGCATTGTGGGGCGAAACCGGCATGTACTTCGGAGATCTGAAACGTTCCGTCGATATGACCGACGCATCACTTTCGCGCTGTCTCTCAACGCTCGAAAGTGCCGGTATCGTCCGCGTGAGTACTCATCTTCCACCCGGCGGACGTCGCGGGGTGTCGGTCATGTACTCGATAGACACCGAGCGATTTGATGAAGTCCTTAACGGCTTCACGTCGTGGATCAAGAGCAATCACACGCCGTAGCTGGCTTATTCCGCTTCAAGCTCCGCAAGGATGCGTTCCATTGCCGCCTCTGCTTCGGGTGAAATCTCCCCGATAGAGCGCATTTCTCTTCGAACTCGATTTCTCCGAAGGTCGAGGATGGCCGGCATGGCCTCATGGAGACGCGGCGGCACATCTTCTTCGGCCCGATAGAAGAAGGTGGAAGGAATGTCAAACAGATCGCCCAGCGCCTCAAACACGCCAATGTCCTTTGCGAGGACGTGAGAGCCGGACAGCATGTAGTGCCATTTGGTGCGAGAGAGGTCGACCCCTGCGGCCTTGACGTGTTCCTCCACCACGGCCCAGGACGGTTGACGCCCGTGCATGGTTTCGTAGCGGTCGGTTGCGAGTCGCAGACGCTGCGCCAGCTCCTCCTTCGAGACGGTGATCCCGCCCGGGCTCGTGGGGGTGCCCGCTCCTGACTCGGAATCAGTCATGAGGTACTCCCTGTCGTTCGTGCACGTAGGCGCGGGCTTCTTCTAACACTCTGTACTGGTCGCCAGAGAGATTCGCATGCAGCAGTAGGGCGTCCTCGCACTCGGAGAGGTAGCCGTACAGCTCGCTGTAGTCATCATCCGGACCACCGTTTCGGCGTCGCGCCGCCGGAACTTGTGTCGTAAGGTCCGTCCAGATTGGCCTCAGTTTGACCAAATGGTATCGCTCGCGCTGGTGCTGCTGACGAGCCCGCCACCGGTCAGTAATCGGCGCGTAGCTGAAGCCGGCCGCGAGGAAGGCACCGCCCGCCAGTGACAGGGTCAGATCCGTCCCTTTGGAGATGTGGTCCGAATCCACCCAGCCTCTAGCAACGAGCAGAGTTACCAGCAGCACTCCGAGACAACCGAGGGCGATCAGGTAGATAGGCAGCCGACGATGGAAACCGGAATGAACACGGAGATTCCTATGGCAGGCAACGAGTCCCATGCTTGCTGTCATGATGAGAGAAAGCCAGAGCACCGATTTGAAGGCGAGCGCCGACGTTTCGTGGTCATAGTGGATGAGTTCGACATCAGTAACGGGCCAGTTGCTGGCTGCGAAAATTTCCACTTGTAGACACGCGCCTGCTAGACCAAGCGAGTAGACAGTGAACCGCCGACGCATCCGATTGTTCGTAGAGCTGACAGAACGCATGATTATGTCATCAAAGATGATGGTTGCTACCAGTCCAGCCATATGCATTAGTAGAACGGCTCGGTTGTAACCACCTAAAGCATGATCGACTCCTGTGTAAAGGAGCGTATTCTTTAGAGCGAGGAGTATCGCAAAGCCCACGCACCCGATCGTCAACAAAGGATATTTGAAGGCATTCCGTGTCGCTATTAGGGCGATGACTGGAAGAGCGCTTGCTGCAACGATGACCCACTCGAGAATGGTCACCATAGCGTTCCGCCAAAACCGATATTGCGTTGCATTGACTGGTCCAGCGCGTCGGCCGCCTGTATCTTCGCGAGGGCGTCTGCGATGGCCTCCGCTAGGTCCTCCCGATCGACCCCAATCGTTACCTCCTGTTGATCGAGAAAGAACCACATCAGCACGTGTCCGTATTCATGTTGCAGATTGTGCTTGCGGTGTAGACGCGTCGTGTCGTGGGGAATATACATGACGTTCTTATTGCTACTTGTCCGCTGCCAGTAGCTCACCACTCCCCCATGCAGGAGAGCAGGAGGTGTGTCACGAAACACGATGTCTCTTCCGCAGAGGTCCTCCATGTAGGCGAGCAGGCTCTCCGCGGTCAGGGGTCGCGGAAGCTTTGCAGCGAGCATCACCCTCGACACGAGGGCGCGTACCTGTTTTGACCACACGGACACATTATGGTTCATTGAACACGTACAACACCGGTCGTTAGCGGCCAGACGGGGGGTGGTTCCATGCACGCATCGCACGCCGCACGGCTCCGTGCGCTCGCGGCTGCGCCGCGCGAGGCATGGGCCGACACCTACCGTCAGCTCGTGATGTTCGATCTGCCTCGCGACGCGCAGATCGGTCTCATGCTCAGCTACTACCGGTCCTTCGCTGTCCCGTCGATCGCCCGGACGCTCCACCGTTCAGGCGCTATCAAGTCGGATCCCAGAAAACGCTCAGTAGACACTGCGCTCATTCTCTACGAGCTCATCGACGGAGAACTTCAGTCAGATCGCGCGCTCGAGATGATCGACCTACTTGTCTCGGCTCATCGCCATGTGAAAGCGCCTAGCGAAGATTTCCTCTACGTTCTCTTCAGTCTTGCAATAGTACCGATTCGGTGGATAGAGAAGCATGGGTGGCGTGAGCTGACGTCGGCGGAGCAGGTTTCAACAATCGACTTTTACGCGAACCTTGGCCGCGTAATGGGTCTCAGAAATGTTCCAGGGGACGTCGACGCCGCGACCTCCTTCTATTGCTCCTATGAGGAGGATCGGATTGCCTGGTCGCGTGAGGGGCAAGAGCTGACCGACTGGACAGTCGGAGTCATCCGCTCCACTATGCCGAAGCCTGTCCGCCCCTTTGCGCGGCTGATCCTCAGCACATGGATTGGCGATGAGCGCGTGAGTCAGGCGCTGGGACTTCCTCGAACCAACGCCGTTGTCTCGGCGCTTTCCGCTGCTGCAATGAGCGTGCGGAATCGCCTCACGGCGCGCGCCCCCCGTCCCGCAAGCCCGCGATTCATGCAAGGCGTAACGGGGTCGGCCCAGTACCCGCACGGATATTCGTTGACAGATTTGGGGGCGCATCGATGATGAGCACGAAGGCCTTTGGCCCCGGGAACGGCACTGATGCGCTTGGAGCTATCCAGACGCTTGTCGAGCCGGACATGACCCGTGTGCTGAGCTTCCTCGCGGACACGGCGGCATCGCCGGCGCTGCTGGCGCGCGCTACTCGCCTGCGGCCGTCCGCGGTGCGCCTCAAAGTCGAAGCGCTCGACCGGTTGGGGCTCCTGATCCATCTGGGCGAAGACCTCCGCGTCGACCCCAACTCGATCGCGTCGTTCGTGGTCGCCGCGCGACGCTCGCTCGACCTGTGACGGCGACACACCGGGCAGCGCGTCTCGCGATCGCTAGCGACAGCGGTATGTTTCCAGGCATGGCTACTCCCAGGCGACCTCGCGGCTCGCTCAATGACGCCGTAGCGACCGGCTGGAAGGTTGAGCGCGCGGCGAAGGATCGTTTCGATCAGCTCGCGCGTCACGCCAACGTGTCGTCGGCTGTGTTCTTCGAACGGCTGGTGGAGAGCATCGAGGTCGATTCTCGGGGGCTGCCGGTGTGGTGGACCTCTGAGACCGAGCCGAACGAGGAGTTGCCGATCACCACGACTTAACGCATTAGGCCCGCCGCTCACGCGACGGGCCTAGAAGCTCTCGCTTCACACCCTCGCTTACCAGGGCTAACAGGTGTGAAGCAGTTCCAGAAGTACCGGTTTCTCAGGCCGGGCCTTCGTCATCCCCACCCGAGGGAGGAGAAGTGACCTCATCGTAAGCCACATTGCTGTGTCTGCGCACGCCCAAAACGCCGAAGTTGACTCCTTCTCGGCGCCCTGGGCACTGACGCGCAGGCTGAGCCCCCGTGCCGCGGTGCGCACGATGCGTCCGGACGCCTACGGGCGCCTGGACGAGAACGCCTATCCGGCCGCGTTCCCCGTCTCCGCCGTCGCGCCGGCCGCGCCGTGGGCGATCTATCTGACCGACGACGCCGGAGCGTTCCGGCTGCTGTGCTTCGACTTCGACGGCAAGGACTCCCACGGCGTCGACGCCGACCTCATGGAGCAGGCCGCAGACGACTGCGACGCCCTCTCTGCCGTCCTCGACGCGCACCAGGTCGCTCACGTCGTGTGCCAGTCCTCCGGCACCGGAGGCCGGCACCTGTGGGTCGCTCTCGCGGAAGGCGCTCCGGCCGAGCTGGTGGCCCGATTGGCGATCGCCGCTCGAGCAAACTTCCGCACCCTGGACCACGGGATGCTCCGCAACCCGCGCACCGGCGCCGCCCGCCCGCCGCTGTCCCCGCACCGCGACGGCAGCTTCTCGAGCGTCCTCCGCGGCCGCGCAGAGGAGCTGCTGGACAAGACCGTCACCGCGGCCGCGATCGAGGCCGTCACGGACGCCCTCGAAGCGTCCCGGCCGCCGCGGCGCGTCGACGCCACTCCCCCAGTACCCACCGCCACCGCACACCACACGCACCGAGCGCTCAGCGCTGCCGGCGCCGCCCACATGGCCACGCCTGGAGGCGGCGCGAATCCGTCGTGGACCGCGTTCATGTGCCTGCTCTCCGCCGCGCACGCCGGCTGGTCCTTGACCGACGTCGAGCACGCCGCTCGCACCGCTCCCGGGATGGAGCACTACCGCACCAAGAACACCGGCCGCGGCCACCGCCGGCCCCGCGCCCGCGACGAGGCCGCCGAGCGCCTGGCGCGGCAGTGGGAGAAGGCCCGCCAGTACGCGGCGCTGCACGCCGTTCTCCCGCCCGAGCGCGAGCCGAGCGACCTGGCGGAGCTGGACAGCCTCGTCGGCGCCGTCAGCGCCCTCCTCGACCGGTTCCGGGTGAGCCCGGGCCGGTGGGGCAGGACCGAGCGGGCGACGTCGGAGAAGACGATCCTCACCGCCCTGGCCTACCTCACCCTGCACACCGGCAAGCGCACCGTCGCCGCATCTATCCGTGACCTCGCCCTCCTGGCCGGCCTGGGCCGCACCACGGCCGCCAGCGCCCTGCGGACGCTGCGCGAGGACGGCTACGTGCAGCTCGCCGTCCGCGCAGACGGATCCAACGCCAGCGAATGGCGACTCTCCGAACACTTTTCCACAGGCTCCCTGCAAGGTCCGGTCACAACCACTAATAACCCCCGCCCCCCCGGGCCGCTCTTCACCGAACGAACCATGCTCCTCACCACGCTCGAGGCCGACCTCACGGACACTCGGCACGACCTCTTCACCCGCGGCGGTCTCGGACACCTGGCAGGGAAGGCGTACGCGCTGCTGCGCCGAGAAGGAACCCTCGCCGTCGACGCCGCCGCCACGCTGCTGGGAGTGACTACCCGCACCGCCGCCACAGCCCTCTCCCGCCTCCGCACCCACCGCCTGATCATCAAGCACACCAACGGCTGGACCCAGGCCAAGCGTGACCTCCGAACCGCCGCCGCTCGCGCGATCGGCGTCGACGGAGCCTTGAAGGATCGAGCGCACCGCTACGACGTCGAGCGCGAAGTCTGGGCCTGGTGGCTAGCCGAGCTCGCCCACCGCTCCTCCTCCCCCAGGCAACGACCGCGACGCCGACACGTGTCGAGCCGTCCCCTTTTCGAGGACAGCACCGCTGGTGAGCGCGTCTGGCCGCTCTACCCCCGCGACGCCGCCGGCCGCGGCGATCACCGCGAGGCGCTGCACTGGGGACGCACCGGCATGCTCGCCCCCGGCTCGCTCTGGTGGTCCTCGACCGCCGCATGACGTCGATTGCACGCGTTCGAACATATGTTCTACTGGCGGCGTGGGAACGAACCGACGCTACGAGCGCCACGTCGGCGCACAGATCGATCGACGCATCGAAGAGACGGCCGGCCGCGGCCACCCCATCGGCCTGACCGACGACGAGTTGGACAAGACCCGGCAGCGGCCCACCTGGGCCGCCACTCCCCTGCCCGTCTGGGCTTGGGTCCGCTACCCCGGCACCCCCGTTCGCGTTGAGGGCTTCGCGATCGCCTGGACCGCCCGAGCCGTCATGGTCGAGTGGCAGGACCGCGACACCAGCCGCCGGCTCTGGGTTTGGGCCTCTGCCGTCGAAGCCAGGTCGGCGCCGGCTGCTCTATAGAGCCTCGACGCTGCGCGTCGTGAGGGACGGCCGGCGAGCCGGCCGACTAAATGCACCCTTCGGGTGCCGTTTCTTTGCCGTGAAGCCTTCGGCGGCTCGGTCGCTGCGCTCCCTCGTAGCCACCTACGGGCTCCGTTCAAGTGGCTCCGCCACCGGCTCCTCCGAGACTTTCGGCACGCGGTCGCTGCGCTCCCTTATTTCGCGCCGAAACTCTCTCCCCCGCCGCCCTCCGGGTTGCACTACGCCCTCCGGTTGCTAAGGCGGAAAACCGCCTCCACGGCAAAAAAACGTGGGGGACAGCGAGAGCTAACAGTACTAATACCATCAACGGAGGTAACCGAAATGGCCCGCAAGATCACCAGCACCAAGACCGCCGAAGAGCGCCGCGAGCAGGCCGAGGCGCTGCAAGCGTCGATCGCTGAGCAGGTCGAGGAGCTGCGCGGCACGGAGCAGTGGACGCGCTTCCTGACCTTCGCGCAGGCGTTCCACTCCTACTCGCTCAACAACGTTCTTCTGATACTCAGCCAGATGCCCACCGCGAGCCGCGTCGCCGGGTTCCGCAAGTGGCAGGCGCTCGGCCGCCAGGTGCGGAAGGGCGAGCGCGGCATCCGAATCTTCGGCTTCCGTCAGAAGAAGGTAGCCGCCGAGGACGTCGCAGAGGGCGAGGAGACGACGACCGACGAGGAGGGGCAGAAGGTCGTTCGGTTCTTCCCCATCCTCTCCGTGTTCGACATCAGCCAGACGGACCTCATCGACCCCGAGGCGGGCGACCCCCAGGCGCTCGCACAGCGGCTCACGGGTGACGACTTGCTCGGCATCACGGCGGCCGTCGAGGATTACCTCTCCGAGGAGGGATGGACCGTCGAGCGCGAGAACATCCCCGGTGAGGCCAACGGCTACACGACCACGGACGGCACGTGCCGCGTCGTGATCGACGCCAACCTCTCCCCCGCCCAGGCCGCCAAGACTGCGCTGCACGAGGCCGCGCACGTCATCCTCCACGCCGAGGAGGACGAGGAAGAGTACATCGAGCACCGCGGCATCAAGGAGACCGAGGCCGAGAGCGTCGCGTACGTCGTCGCTGGGATTCTCGGGCTCGACACCAGCGCCTACAGCATCGGATACGTCGCCAACTGGAGCAACGGCGAGCCCGAGACGATCAAGAGCACCGCCGCCCGGGTGCTGCGCGCTGCACACACCCTGGCCGACGCGCTGACCGCCGACGAGGACGCCGACACCGAAGAAATTTGAGCCCAATAGTACTATTGCCGTTGCCATCCGGTGGCGGCAATAGTACTATTAGGGGTAGAAGGTTTGGAGGACCACATGACCACCACAACAGTGACCACCCGCAAGTGCATGTTCTGCGGCGAGGCCAGCCGCGTCGAGCTGACCGCCAATCAGGCGGCGCTCTACCGGACCGGAACGCCCATCCAGGACGTGCTGCCGGATGTCCCGGCGGACCAGCGCGAGCTGCTCATCTCGGGTACCCACCCCGCGTGCTGGGCTGGCGCCTTCGGATAGCACCGCTCATCCCAGCCGACCTAAATAGTACTTTTACCAGCATTGGAGCATCATGAAGAACCAGCCTCAGACCGACCGCAGCGCGTCCACCGTCGACGGTGGGCGCGCGAGCGCCGACCAGCTCGCGCTCATCTGTGCCACCCACCGCCAGGACGAGCCCGAGTCGTTCGAGTCCGACTCGGATGCGGCGATCCTCGCGCACGTCCGCAACACGCTCGCCCTCCCCGGGGAGGGTGGCCCGGGCGGGTTCCCCGTCACTGACGACGGCACCGCCTACGCCGCCGCGCTGGTCGCGTTCCTCACCCCCGCTCGCGCTTGACTCACAATAACTCGAATAGTACTATTAGTAGTAACAGGAGAGAGGATCACGCCATGACCGCATCGGCACTTACCCCCTACGACACGGGGGAGCGGCTTCAGCCGCAGCTCTGGGAGCCCACAAGCGAGCGCGAGACGTTCGGGCGCGTCGACTTCGAGGACAACGAGGAGCGCACCGTGTTCGGCGCGCACGTCGACCTCACGCCCGCCGGGTACGTGCTGCGCCTGACGAACCTCTACGACCCGTTGACGATCGACGTCGACGACGCGCGGACGCTCGTCGTCTCCGACGATCTGCGCGCGGGTGTGGAGGCGCTGCTGGCTTTCGCTGAGCGCGGTTACGAGGACTTCAAGTACCAGGCCGAGCACGGCGACTACTCACCCCAAGACCAGGCCGCATTGGCCGACCGGTGGGCACTCGCGCAGCAGGCGCAGGCCGCGATCCTTGGCGACGCGGCCCTTATCGCAAACTAACCCGAATGGTACTGTTACCGGGATTGCCGCTAGGCTCCCGGTAACAGTACTGTTCCTCATTGGAGGTACCACCATGACCGCTCAGATATTCGCCCTCTGCAACCAGAAGGGCGGTGTGGGCAAGAGCACCACCACGTTCCATCTAGCCCGCGCCGCAGTGCTGCGCGGACAGCGAGTGTTGGTGGTCGACAACGACCCCCAGGGCAACCTCACCGCCGTGGCCGCCGCCGAGGGCGTCGCAGACGACCAGGCAGGCTTGGCAGACGCGCTCAGCGAGCGCGCGCCAGAGACACTGCGCGACGTCATCGTGGCGGGGGTCTGGCCGGGGCTCGATGTCGTGCCCACCACCGGCGTCACTCTCGGTTACGTCCGCGACGAGCTGGTCATCGCCGGAGCGGGGCGAGAGGGGCGGCTGCGCCGCGCTCTCGCGGCCGTAGCGGACGACTACGACCTGATCCTCATCGACTGCGCCCCGTCGCTGGATCAGCTCACGATCAACGGCCTGACGGCCGCCCAGGGCGTCGTGGTGGTCACCCACTCGAAGCTGTGGAGCACCAACGGGCTCGCGCAGCTCCTCGACACCATCGAGAACGTTCGCGGCTACTACAACGCCGAGCTGCGCGTCGCGGGAATCATCGTCAACCAGCACGAAGAGCGCACCGTCAGTGGCGCGACGTGGCTGGAAGAGCTGCGCAGCGCCGCGGAGGCCCGGGGCCTCAGTGTCCTACTCCCGCCGATCCCCAAGCGCGTCGTCATCGCGGACGCGACCGAGGCCGCCCGCGGCCTGGACGAGTGGGGGAGCGCCGAAGCATCCGCACTCGGCGCCATCTACGCCGACCACCTGGCCAGCATCGAAGGAGAACGCCCGTGAACCGCCCCGCACCCCGTAAGTCCAGCCTGGCCGGAGCAAATCCCATCACCCCGCCTCAGATCGCGGCTGCGGAGCCGGCAGCAGAGCCGCCGGCTCCGCAGGACAGCCCGGCTCGGTCGGCGCCGCCGGCCCCCGCGATCGAACAGCAGGAGACGCCGGCCGCGAAGCCGATGACGAAGCCGAAGTACCCGCCCAAGGTGAGCTTCTACCAGGACCCCGTGGACACGTCTCGAGTACGCGGCGCGATCCGACACACCCAGGTCCAAGAAGGCACCCGCACTCTCTCGCAGTTCATCAATGACGCGGTGATGGAGAAGGTGGCGAGGCTCGAAGCTCAGTACAACGGAGGCCAGCCGTTCCCGTCCGTTGGAGCGCGCGAGCTGCCCCAGGGCCGACCGATGGGGGAGTGACCCACCGAACATGCAGGGCCGGCCCTCGTCGGACCGGCCCCGAGGAGGAGAGCCCCCTCGACCGCTCGCCGCACGCCCGGAACGGCCAGGCGCGCCCGAACGGCCGTCAGCGGCGGGGTCGCGGCTTGTAGGTCTTCCCCGCTCGAATGTTCCGGTTCTCGATCACGCCGACGACCGCCAGGCCCACGGCGACGGCGACGATCAGCACCCAGCCCAGGACGTTGAACCACTCACCGCTGAACGCCGCGTAGGTCTGCTCGCCTGCGATTCCGAGGAACATCAGCGACAGCCCGCCCCACACCCCGCCGTTCGCGATCGACGCGGTCCACGCCAGCGGCGTCCGAGGAGTCCGGGGAGTACTCATGTCGCCAGCGTGCCACGCTCGGCTGAGGGGCGCGCGTCCTCCTCCGTAAAATCCGAGGATGGTTTCGGCACTTGTTTGCAAGATCGTCAACAAGCACGAGCGCGACATCCGCGCGATGCAGCGCACCCTCTTCACCGACGCGGGGGAGCGGATAGCCGGCGCCGGCATGACCGACGCCCAGGCGATCGCCGCAGCGCGAGCGCGCGCGTCGAGCCTCCCGCGCCTGCGCGGTCGCTCACTGACCAACCGGCGTGCAGAGGTGTCGGTCATTATGGACCGCGGCCCAGCCGCGCAGCTCGAACCCGACTCCGGCGTCGACCCGGCACTCTCGCTCGTCAGCGTGTCCGTGAAGGGCTCGAATCTCCTCGTCGGGAACTCAGAGATCCTCGACACTGACGAGTACGCCGCATGGGCGCAGGCGGCCGTGGGGGAGTCGTGGGCGAGCCGGCTCTACTCGGCCGGCGCCCTGTCGGGCAACAACGACAAGCGGCTCTCGACGTTCTACTTCTACGTGTTCACCGACCGCGACGGCCAGGCCGTCGACAAGCCCGAGGGATGGAGTCTCCCGCTCGAACCTGTAGGCCCGTGAGACACCACACAGGCGCTTGAACTCAGCCGCCACTGGCTTTGCCTAGTCCACGTAAGAACTTGGCAAGTTCGGTCCAGCTCCTCTGGCTTTCTCTTTCAGGCGCGAGCTTTGCCCGCGCAGCGGTGACGGAGCACCGCCAAGAGGAAGCCGCTACGCGGCTCTTTTTCTGTTTTCTTCACCTCTCCGCGGTTTCAACCTATTTCGCTCCGCCGGCTGCGTGCCGTCTCTCTCGGACGCGGTCGCAAGCTCCCTTATTTCGCCCGAGAGAGCCAGCACTCCGCCAGCTCCACTCAATTGGTTTTCACTCGCCGGAGAGGCAAAGAAAAACGATCAGTAAGGGAGAGCAGAGATGGATGCCATTCGCATCACGGCCGATGAATTCGAGACGGTGAGCATTGCGGACCCGGGAGAGGAAGCGCACGTCGCTGAGTTGCAGGCGGCGATCGGCTGCCACTGGTTTGACGTGATCCGCTGCAAGCACGGGATCGATCTATGGGTCGATGACGAGGGCATGATCAACGGGAGCACCATTAACCGCCCCGCGACGTTCCTGGCCAACCTCCTCGGCTACCCCAGCCCCGTCTACGGGAGCGCCGTGGTCCTCGGCGGGAACGCCGACACGGGAGACACCGTGCCCCTCACCCCGGAGCAGGAAGCGCGCGTGCGCGACCTCCTCGGCCTTCCTGCGACGACCGAGACGGACGCCTGATGAGCGCTCAGCGGAACAACCCGATCCTGCGCGACCTCCGCCAGACTGCCCGACTCCTGCGGAAGCCACAGGCGCAGGTCGCCGCAAACTGGCTCCGATCGCCCGGATTGCTCGACTACTCCCCGACCAAGAGCGTCGGAATCACCGCCGAGCAGCACGCTCACGCCCTGCAAATCATCCGCCGCCTTGCCGGGACCATCGACGCTTCGAGCGCCAGGTCGCGCCAGTGAGCGGTGCGGGCCGGCCTCCCGGGCCGGCCCGTGAGGGGCGACCCCCTCACGCTCCCCCGACACCAGTCAGGACGACGGAAGTTGGTCGGAGTCGTCGTCTGAGATGTCGATGGCGAGAGGAGGCTGTGACGGGCGGGGAGGTGGGACACGGTTGCCGTGCTCCTCCATCCGTTCTTTGATTTCCCCCGCAATTTCATCCAGTACTTCATCCAAGGTCGTAACCCGGGCAGCGGCATCGGTCGAAACTGTCACCGGAACGTACCGCTGGTTGAGGTCGTCGGGTTTGAATGCGTAGATACCCACTCCATCGGAGTAGGTGGCGGTCAAGATCTGTGCTTCTTTCACCATGCGGGCGTACTGCTTCGCCTCATCATGGTTACCGGTGACGCTTTCGAGTCGCGCGGCCCACAGGGTGTATACCCGAGGATCGGCTTTCTTCCTCCACGCGTTCCAGTTGTGGATGCTGGTGCTGTGCCGAGCAAGTTTCAGGTCCGTTGCCTGGAACTTCAGTTCTTTGCGCCGGTTGGTCCAGTCGGCGAGACCACCGCGGGGCTTGCCGCCCTTCACTCCAGGTGCTCCGGTGAGCTTCGCTTCACAGCAGATGAGGGGATCGCGTAAAACTGCTGTGTCGCGGTCGGGCCAGGCGATGTCGATCTGGTGGTTCTGCGAGAAGCCGGCGATCTTGCTCCTGGACGCGAGGACGCTGGTGGTCTTGTTGCCGAGGATCAGGGCCATGATTTCGGAGAACCAGTTGCCTTTGCTGCGGTAGAGGCCTTCGCCGGTTTCGTCCTTGTCGACGGCGGCTCCGACCGCTCGCGGGGTGCGGGGGATGACGTGTTCGCGCCGGTAGGTGTCGATCGACCACAGCAGGTCGAGGAAGTCGACCTCGACGCGACTGAACTCGCGAATGTGCTCGTCCTGAATCCGCTCCTTGAGGAGGAGGAGCTTCTGGGCGGGATTCCCGACCAGGGCCTCGACTCGCGCTTGATCAGCAGGGTCCCGGGATGCGCGCCGCGCGTCAGCCACATCTCCTGGCGCGTCGAGGTCTTCGGGGGAATCGATGTCCGCGATGGGGTCACTCTCCTCGGTTGAGTCGGCGGGATCGAAGCTGCCGTGCTGCTTCGAGGAGTTCCGCGATCTCGGCCTCGGCCAGTCCGACGCCGGTACCCAACACTGCGGCGTCGACGCGCTTCGCGACTTCGGTCCACTCACCGGCGGCGAGCTGCTTCTCCAGTTTCGACTTCATCGGTTTCAGTTCCGCCCATGCGGCGGCCAGGACGCTCGCGTTGGGGACGGGGAGACTGGTTGCTTCGCGCGGCTCCATTTTCAGGATGCCGCCGCCGTAGGAGCGGCCGTTGATTTCCGCGCCGAGCATGGTCGCGGAGTTCAAGCACAGCAGGGGCAGCGCGGCCGCGGCGTCCGCCGAAGCGTCAGCGTGGAGCCGAATGCCGTGCATGGAGTTCAGGAACCCGACCTTCGCCGTGTTCGTGATCAGCCGCGGGTAGTTGTGGCTCATGTAGGTGAAGAAGAGGTCCGGCGGAGCCGCGACCGGAGGACGCCACCACGGCGATCGGATCTGGCACTTGTACGCCTCGTTGACGTGCAGGGATTCGCCGTAGGCGGTGTACGCGCGGCGCGCATCGGAGTCGTCGGTGGGCGCGGGCCGGAAGAGCCACACGCGCTCACCGCGCTCGCGCAGCTCCTGCCAGTGCTTCGCGGTGAACACGGACGAGTGGAAGTGGCGAGTTCCGGGTGGGCTGATCTTGACGAGCTGGCTCTCCGCGAGCCCGTATTCAAGCCGCGTCGCCTCAGTCAGTGCGAAGAACGAGTTGCCGCCGGTGACGGCACCCAACTCGACGCGCCCGTAGTCACCGAGTGCGGAGAAGTGGCTGCCGATGACCTCGCGGTACAGGCCCCGCTGCTTCTTGGGGATGAGGATGTCAGTCCACTTACCCGACGTCGGCGGGGTGACGTTCGTGTGCGTGTACGGGCGGAGCTGAGCGAGGTCGTCGGCGGAGTCGACGTGATACAGCGAGAACGAGTCGCAACCACCGCGACCCTCGGCCAGCAGGAGCACGACGTCGGCCAGTGCACCCTCGAACTGAAGTCGTTCGAAGAGCACAAGGCTCACGCGCTCGAATCGGCTCCGCAGCCACGCGCGGATCGGTTCGGCGTATCCGACCGTCAGCAGCTCCGCCGGCAGAACCATCGCCAGCCGTCCATCGGGCTTTAAGAACCCGGCCGAGTGCACCAGGCTCGCCGCCCATGAGGACGCGAGGCCGCTGAGGCGGACGCCGCCTCGCAGAGCCGCCTCCGCCGACAGGCGCCGGGACACGCCCACGTGCTCCTGGTAGCGCACGAACGGCGGGTTTCCGATCACCGCGTCAACGAACGGGACGGTCGCGCCGAGCATGTCTGGGGTCTGCACGGCAAAGAAATCAGACGCGATCAGCGTCCCGTCCAGCCCCTCGTCCTCCAGTAGCGTCATCGCTTCAACGAGGGACGCTTCGTGAAGATCAACGCCGAAGAGCTGGCTGTCGAGGTCGCCGGCGGTCTGCCCGAGGCGCTTCAACTCCTGGCCTGCGGCGATGAGGAACACCGCTTCGCCGCAGGTGGGATCGAGGACACTCGCGCCCGCATCCCCACGGATGGCCCACTCGGCCAGGTGTTCAGCAATCGCAGGCGGCGTGAAGAACGCGCCCCGCGCCTTGCGCAGTTCCGCGGAGTCGCCGGGCAGCAGTTTCACTTTCCCACCCTAGGTTCGACCGCGGACATTGCTGGCTACGACGGTACCCCGCGACGCGCAGGCACGAGATCCGAGGTCAGTCCTCGAGCATCTCTCGGCGCGCGCCTTCGCCCATGCTGTCGTAGTCCTCAGCAATGAGCTGGTCGAGGTAACGCTGCTTCGGAGACTCCGAACGAGGACCCCTCGTGCTCGACGTCGATCCGGTCAGCGTTTCAGGTGCGTCAGTTCCATCAGGCTCGTCGCTCATGCAGCTACGGTAGCGACCCTCGACGCGCGCTGAGCAGGTGTTTTGGCTTTGGCTTGCGCCTTAGGCGAGGAAGGCCGGAGCCCGAGCGGACTCCGGCCTTTTGGCATCGCGATCAGGCTGCCCTAGATGCGTTGTGACGGCGCGCGGGCCGCCCATCGGTTGCCGTACTCGTATCTGCGGTCTCCTGAAGGGCCGCAACGAGCCTGGGGTCGTTGAGGAAGTTTTGTTCAGCGACGGTCAGGACAACAGCCGGCTCAAGAACGAGGCGCCCACCGGGCTCCTCGGTCACGAGGTACTGGCCGTGCTGCGCAAGCTTGCCGAGGCTCACGCGCTTCCTTCCGTCGACCTGGATGAGGGTGCTCATGGTCGCCTACTTTTCAGTTCTTGTGTCTGTGTCTGTGTCTGTGTGGTCCGCTCTGGGACCGTCTTGTGCGTGCCAGTTTACCCCTAAACCGTCGCGCCGCAAGTGGGAGCTGGGGTAATGGGGCAAACGAGTGTAGGATGAGTGAATGCACCTCAAGATGGACCCGCGAGTAACAGCGCAGTTCGCCCTATACGATGCGCAGGATCCCGACCTCGCGGACGCGTTCGATGAGATTTTTGACCTCCTCGAACGAGATGACCCCGCCGATCCGGGGCACTGGCGTCTGCGCAACAAGCTCATCCGCCCAGCAAACGCCTTCGTTGTCACTGTCCGAGTGCGGGGCCGAGATCAGGCGTACTACCTGTTCTGGCAGCCCCAGGACATGCAAGAAACGGCCGTCGTTCGCTTCATTGGAGACGGCGCGGCCGACCTCTCCTGAGCGCACTATCCGGACGCGACCCCGGCTGGTTGACTGCAAGCGCAGGCTCGGCCCACCCCAGCCGCAATGCCGTGGCGACGCGGTCGGCGCCGACCGTCACCTCAAACGTGCGAAGTCGGAGAAATCTCCGCCACCTGAGGCGGACAGGTAGTCCGAGCTGACGTGGGTGATGAGGCATCCTGCTTGTTGCAGTCGATCCCGAAGCGCCTGTCGGCGCTCAGGGGAGTTGTCCATCGCCACGCGGTGTCGACCGTCGATATCGCTCCACAGATCACTGTCCCCGTAGGTGACGATGATGGTCCGGCTCGGAACACGACCGAAAGCAAGCCCGGCTTCGAAGATCACGTTGGGTCGAGCTTGAAGTCGTCGGATCGACACGCCGAGGTCTGGGTGAAGCGCCGCCCATTCGTCAGGCGTGATGAGCGCGACGATGGCCTGAGCCCGAGTGAACGCCAAGTCGATCGCGGCCCCGGTGAAGGGGCTGCCCTCTCCTGAGTCGTTGACGATCGTCTCGAACTCCAACGGCACCAGGTGCAGCGCTCGCAAGAAGGTGAACATCGCCGTCCGCGCCCTCTGATCCTGCCCGTAGATCACCGCTACGCGTTTGCGAGCATCGAGGTCAGTTGGAGCGGTTGGCCGAGGTGGGAGGGGAAGGGTGGCGGGCGGCGCCGGTTCAGCAGCGGACGCGGGAGCTGCGGCTGTCGGCTGTCCCTGGTCGGGCAGGACGTACCCCTGAGACGTCCGCGTGACACCGTGGCGGTTCAGCACTCTGGTTTCGAGAGTGCGGTAGGCGTCAGAGTCCATCCGGAACTCGGAGGCAGGATGATCGACGTAGAGCGCGTTGAGCAGATCCAGAACGTACCGATCGGTGTCTGCTTCGTTTTCGAAGATGTGCCTGATGATCGCGGCGCTGCGAGTAGGCAGATTGCCAGTTGTGTTGAGGTTGAACGTTTCCTGATAAGTGTTCATGTTGCCGTGCGTCATGCCGGCCTGCAGCGCGTGAGCTAGATGCCGGCGGTCGTCACGATCGAATGTCTGCGAAGGCATAGGCAGAGGCTAGGTCCTGGGGGCTGGTCGCCGGTTACGCAGGTGCGGGGCGCGTCCCGTATGGGGATGGTTGACCGGACAGTTGCGAAGCGGATCTCGTCTGAGACGATCGGCTCGGATCGGACACCACTGAGCATGAGCACGCCACCAGAAGCAGCAGCACTCGCGCGAGACGCTGCGGCGCGCACCGATGACGCCGCCCTGATGGACGGCGCGCGCCGAGGCGACCGGGCGGCGTTCGGCCGGCTCTACGACCGGCACGCGGCGACGACCTACCGCTATGCCCTCAGTATCGTCCGCGCGCCCGCCGACGCCGAAGACGTCGTGCAAGACGTATTCCTCACCACGTGGACGCGGATCAACGACGTCGCGATCGTAGACACATCCGCCCTCCCGTGGCTGCTTACCACCGCACGGTTCACCGCCCTCAACCTCATCCGAACCAAGACCCGTGCACGGAACCGCACCGAGGACGCGGACCTGTCCCTGCACCCGGATCGACGCGGCACCCCTGACGAGGAAGTCGCGAGGCGCCAGCTCGCCGCGGCGATCAAGGAAGCCGTCTCCGAGCTCTCCGACACCGATCAAGCGTTGTACTACCTGTGCATCGAGCAGGGCAGCAGCTACGCCGACGCCGCGAAAGCACTCGGCTCCACCCACGGTTCCATCCGTAACCGGCTCAGCAGGCTCCGGGCCTCACTCCGCACCACCCTGCGCCCCTTTGAAAGGGAGAACTGATGACCCACGACCTCGGCCCGACCACGGAACAGCTCACCAGGATGCGCGCCACCATCCTCACCGACATCGCTGCCCGCCACCGCTCCACCAAGCGCCGCCGCCTCGTCGGTCTCGGCCTCGCGGCCGTCGTCGCGACCGGCACCAGCGCCGCCGCGATTGCCGTCACGCAGGCCAGCAATGACGAAGCGAACACGAGCTTCGACTGCTACTCCGTCGCCGACGTCCGCGCGGACCACGGCACGAGCAGCCTCGTGGACGATGACCGCAACACATTCGAGCTGCTTCCACTGTCGGAGCGGGTCGCCGCCGCCCTCGAACGATGCGAAGCGAGCTGGAGCGCCGTCCCCGACGAGCCCTACCCGGGAAGCGGACCCATCGACGTACCCAACCCGACGGTCTGCGTCCTCGCGGACACCAGGCTCGGCGTCTTCCCGAACAGAGCGGGCCAGCCCACCGGCCCCTTCTGCGAAGGACTCGGCCTCGAACCGCCGACAGTCGCGGCATCTGCCGACTGAGCCATCCCACGGAAGGCGTTACGTCCCGTAAGAGGATCGCTGGCCGGGCGTCTGGGAGGATCAGCGCATGTTGCTGGACGCCGAGCTTGCCGCAGCGCTCGAGGCTGTCGGGATGCGGCGGCGTCATCCGGTTTCGGAGTACGACTACCGGATCGATGACGTGCGGCTGGTCGCTGGTCTGCTCGACTTTCGGCTTGTGCAGGTCGGCGGTCACACGGCTCGGATCAGGATCGCGTTGCCGTCGTCGGGAAATGATCAGCCCTGGATCTATGCCACCCCGCGAGATGCTGCGGACTGGACTTCGCAGCTGCTCGTGTGGATCGATGAAGAGGTGGGGACCGGTGGGCTTTCCGGCGGACGACTCCGAGTTGAGGAGGGCGGCGTGACGTACCTGGTTGTCGCGCCCTACGGCTGGCGGAGGGCCAGCGAGGAGGAGCACATAAGACTGCTTGACGGGACACGCGCGTAGAGGGCGTGCTTCCGCGGCTCGGAGGGGCGGATCAACCCCGGTGATCTGACCGTCCCGCATGGGGATCGATCTGCGGGACGCTTTCAGCGGACCGCTCGGAGGGGCTTGGCGTCGTCGTCGCTTGCTCGTGATGCCGCCAGGGTCGACCGCAGGTCTTCTCGTGCTCGTTGGTAGCGGGTGCGTGCCGTGGACGCGGGGACGCCGAGGAGTTGTCCGGCTTCGGTGATGGAGAAGCCGTCCCAGTGAATGAGGCGGACGAGCTCGGCCTGTTCTGGCGCGAGCCTGGCGATCGCATCGCGCACGTCGACTCCTTCGTCGGCGGGGCGTCCTTCGGTGGAAGCGGTCGTGAGGACGCCGCGGAGCCGGCTGGAGAGGTCGGCTCGCCTGTTCTCAGTGCGGGTGCTGTTCGAGAGGACGTTCCGGGCGATGCCGAACAGCCACATCCGCGACTCCTCCGCGGTGCGGGGAAGGGCGCCGACACGGCGCCATGCGGTGAGCATGACGTCCCCGAGTGCGTCGGCGGCGTCCTCGAGAGGGAGGCGGCGTTGCAGGTACTTGAGCAAGTCGGGCGAGGCGACGCGCAGCGCCTCGGCGAGTCGCTCCGCCTCATCGGACTTCTGGCGGGTCACCAGGTCGCTCCGGGGCAGCGGGCCTCGCCCGCGATGCTGAGGTTCGCGGCGTCGACGTCGACGTTCTGCGCAGCGAGTTCGGCGTCGAGGGCGTTGCTGATGATGCGTCCAACCGCGGTCGAGTACTCCCGGTCGGCGTTGTAGAACTCGGTGCCGTAGCCGGCCGACGTGCGGGATCCGTCAGCGTTGATGAAGGATTGGTCCTCGGTGCGCAGTTGCGCGACGGTCTCCTCGAGCGCACCGTCGCTGAGGAGAGCGTCGATGTCGGTCGTCTGGTAGAAGTTCTCGACTACGGCGACGGCCGCCGGATCGGTCCCTTGAACGTCTCCCATGCGCTCCTCGCATTGGACACCGCTGGGCAGCGAATAGGTGATCGAGGCGTCCGGCGTCTCCGCCCACGGCGACCACGCGCCCGTCGCCGCGGCGGCCGCTGTCGCCATGCCACCGAGTAGTACCAGCGAAGCGACTCCGGCGACCGCAGGACGGGCCCAGCGGTGGCGGCTGACGCGGGCCTCTGCCGCCGCGAGCTGTTGCAGCTCGGCCAGCTCGGCGGCGACGTCGTCCGTCACTGTCGATGTGCGGGGGCTGGACTCATTCAGCAGGACGTCCAGGGGGTCTCGGTCAGGGGCGGCAGTCATGACGGGCTCCTTCGAAAGCGGGTTCATCCTGTACATGTCCACCCGACCCGCAAACGTCTGCCGCAGCACGAAATCGGCTCGCCGCCCTCGTCAGGGCGCCGGCGACCACGCCGGACGTCAGGTCGCGAGGGACGCGGCGAGCTCGGCGGGCGCTCCGGCGGAGCGGGGCTGCCACGACTCGAAGACGCCGTAGGCGATGATCCGCTCCGCGGTCGACAGCAGCGGATTGCAGCTCGTCATCGTGATGAGGCGGTCGGTCGGAGCGACGTCGCTCGTCCAGGGGACCGGATCGATGACCTGCACTTCGGAGGGCTGCACGTATTCGAGGTTCCGGAACCGGTAGGTGTACCAGCCGTCGGCGGTCTCGATGTAGATCGCATCACCCAGTTGCAGCTCATCGATGAGGTGCATTCCTCCGCCGGCGGCGGAGCGGTGCGCGGCGATCGCGAAGTTCCCCACTTCGCCGGGCATCTGCGTTCCCGGGTAGTGGCCGATGCTGCCCACGTCGAGCACGTTCTCCGCGTCGACGCCCTCAGCGATCGTGCGCACCCACCCCTCGCCGTACCGGGGGATGTAGAGGTTCCCGAACGTCGTGTCCAGAGCCGCGACCGGCGCGATCACCGGGTCAACAGGCGCGGCCGGCTCAGCGCTCGGCTGTGACGGCACCTCAGCGGACGGCGCGCCATCGCCCCAGCTCTGGCGCAGCTCAGCCGCTTGATCGGTCTGCCGGCCTGCGATTACGGCGTCGTTCCACCACAGCTGCCAGGCGAGGAACAGCAGAACGAGCACCCCTGCGGTCATCAGCAGCTCGCCTAGGACACCGAAGAAGGACAGGCGTCGACGGGCCGGACGGCGCCGGCGCCGCGGCACGTCCACGGATGACGGAGCGGTCATGCGAGGAGTCTAGGTGTGCCGCTCTCACCGGCATCGCTACGGGAGACGTCTCGTGCGGGAATCGTTCGACGGTCCGACGTTTTGGGCCACTGCTCGTTCTCGCGCGCCGTCGCCGTCCCTTCCGCTGCCTGCCCTGACCCACTGGCAAGCGCGTCACCGCAAGCGAATCGCGTCGCAGTGTTCAGCCCGGAGTGCACCGGGCCGAACGATCAGATAGCGACGGACGGTGTAGTAGCTGCTCCATCCGGCGTGTTTGTGCGAATACTCGGGTTCCGGGTGCGTGACGGGTAGACGAGGGCTAGACCGGCTGCTGCAATCCAGCACGCTGTCCAGAGGCCGTGTCCGGGAGTGCTGTCGGCGCTGCCCCATTCGACCCAGAAGAATCCTGGGTCTGCCACAGGGCAGGCGATAACAACTGCTGCAACCGTCGCTACCCCTGCGGGAACCCAGGGAACGAGGCGTGCGACCACCAGAGCTACAACGACGAGAGCGAGGGCGCCCCAGAGATACAGAAGGGGCATGAGGTCGTATGACGACATGGCCTCAGCGCAGGACGGGTTCATTTCATTCCATCTAGCGCCTGTGCATGGCTGCCAGTAGGACGACGTCGTCCAGGTCACCCACAGTGAGATGCCCATGAGCGTACCCGCGCACGCCAACCGGACTAGAGCCTTAGTGTGCTGGCGTCGCCCCATGCTGAAAATGCTAGTCCGCCGACCGTCCCGGTGGACGATCGTTCATCGGTGCACGCAGACGCGACACCGAGCGCCTGTCGTTCCTCACGGTCGCCTGCACAGCTCGTCGCTGCGTCCCAAACCTCGTGCAGATGACCGTGAACGTTCAGGTCTTCGAGTTCGTCTGCACAACCGACGTGAGCGCGCCGGAATCGTCAGCCGCAGTAGTGATGCTCGAGTACTTCACCCCTCGAAGAAGTAGTGCAGCACTCACCCCGCCGACTACAGCCGCCACGACACCGAGACCGACAGCGATCCCCGCCGTCATCGGATCACCCACGACGGCAGCTACGCCGGCCGCAACAACCCACGGAACGCTCGACCCTACGGCCGGCCCAATAGGGCTGATCAGCGGGGACGACTCGGTGGCTCGTCCCGACCGCAGAGTGATCAGAATCGCCACGAATCCTCCGGCGACGGCAGCCAGGGCACTGACCCCACCGATAATGGCGCCCACCATAATCAAGTAGGCGAAGGCGCCCCACCCGCCCTGTTCGCGGAAGTCGGAGTTACCCGTAAGGACCAATCCCAGACCGAGCAGCGCACCCAGCACCACGCCGACGGGTACAGCACAGAGAGCGGCCCTCCGATGAAGATGGACGATCTGCCGCATGTAGCCACGTTAGCCGGAGAGTCTCCCGGTCAGCGCAATGGCCGTCCCGTAAGAGGATCGTTCACCGATGCGGATCTGACCCGAGTGGTCCAGCGCGCTCCTGCCGTTCACCCGTTGGTCCGATAGTGATGTTGTGCAGACGCTGTCGCTCAAGGCTTCCGCAGCGATCGCGGGCGCAATCACTCTCCTCGCCCTCGTCGCGGGCGTCTTCCTCGACGGATTCTCGTTCGCGTGCAACGAGTCCCTTCCGCCTCAGTGCACGGGGTTTGACGTCGCGTGGCCGGCTCTGTGCTCTGTCGCCCTCGCGACCCTTGTTCTCCTGGTCGTAGCGATGCGCGCCAGCAGGCGCTCTCACGCTCGATGGAGGTCGCTGCTGCTCGCCTTGGGCGTGGTCGGCGCCGTCACCAGCTGGGTTCTCGCTCTGCGTACCGCCATGATCATCGGTTGAGCAGCCCACGGCACGGTCGAACGACCGCTTGTTCCGTATGGAGATCGTTCATCGGGGCGAGGGGGCGGTGGCCTTCGCTTCGACCGTGTGGATCTAGCTCAGGTTCACCTTCGAGTTCTATGTTGAGCCCATGAAGCGACTCGCGACGTCAGGCCAGTTGGTTGGATGGACAATCGCCTTGCTCGGGGCTGCTGGTGCCGCCGCGTTCCTGGTGCACTGGAGCTCGTGCCTCGGTGGCCTGAACGAGGGTTGCTACAGCGCCACACAGTCAGACTTCACGTGGATCGCCACAACGATCGTCTGGGCCATCGCCTTCCCGCTCGTGATATTCGGCGCCTTCGTACTCTCGCCAGGACGACCCGTCACGCTGATTGGTGTTGGGCTCCTCATGGTCATCAACCCCCTCACCGACCCTGGAGCGTTCTTTCTCCCGTGGGATGTCGCGGACACCTTGCCCTTTACCGGCGTCGCCACGTCGCTAGCTGCTGTGACTGCAGGTGTCCTCCTGGCCGGATCTTCCTACCGAGCCCGTCGGCCCGATCACAGCCGAGTCGGGAAGCCAGCGCCCGCTGACGTCGCCTACTGACCTTCGATCGGACTTGGGTCGTCCCGTTAGGGGATCGTTCACCGGTCGCGTATCCAGCTACGGGCAGCGGTAGGTCTTCGCGAAGTCGGTTGCCGTGAACTGCCTTCCCTCGGTCATCGAGGTCAGTGACGGGCAGATGTCGTTGTTGTGCGCCGCCGCTACGAAGGGGGTCGCTGCTTGTGGGACGCAGCCGTAGTCCTGGTCGGGCTGGTCGAGGATGCGCAGCTGACCTGTCTCCCCGGCGGCGAGGTGAAGATCGGACCAGGAGCAG
>NZ_PSTM01000023.1:0-47365 GCF_002930875.1 Rathayibacter sp. AY1A5
GTGCACGTCTAGGTCGAGTGGCTGCTGGCGCTGACCGACCGCCGCCTCTTCGGCTCCGAGCCCGTCGACGCGGCGACCGCCGAGGAGCTGCGCCGCCGCCGCGCTCCCCGTCATCGCGAAGCCGCCGATCCGCAAGCTCGCGAAGGACCTCGACGTCGACCTCCTCGAGGTGCAGGCCACCGGCCTCGCCGGCGAGGTCACCCGCGACGACGTCATCCGCCACGCCTCCCAGGCCAGCGTCTTCCGCAACATCCAGACCCCCGCCTGGGGCGACGACCGCGAGGAGCGCATCCCCGTGCGCGGCGTCCGCAAGGCGATCGCCGCCGCGATGTCGACGAGCGCGTTCACCGCGCCCCACGTCAGCGTCTTCGTCGACGTCGACGCGACCCGCACCATGGAGTTCGTCAAGCGCCTCAAGAACTCGCCCGACTTCGCCGGCGTCAAGGTCTCGCCGCTGCTCATCATGGCCAAGGCCATCATCTGGGCCGTCCGCCGCAACCCCACCGTCAACTCCGCCTGGACCGACACCGAGATCGTCGTCCGCCACTACGTCAACCTCGGCATCGCCGCGGCCACCCCGCGCGGACTGCTCGTCCCCAACGTCAAGGACGCCCAGTCGATGAGCCTCCTCGAACTGGCCCAGGCCCTCGAGAAGCTCACCCTCGACGCCCGCGACGGCAAGACCACCGCCGCCGACATGCAGAACGGCACCATCACCATCACCAACATCGGCGTGTTCGGGATGGACACGGGCACCCCGATCCTGAACCCCGGCGAAGTCGCGATCATCGCCCTCGGCACGATCAAGCAGAAGCCCTGGGTCGTCGACGGCGAGGTCCGCCCCCGCTTCGTCACCACGGTCGGCGGCTCCTTCGACCACCGCGTCGTCGACGGCGACGTCGTCAGCCGCTTCGTCGCCGACGTCGCCAGCGTGCTGGAGGAACCGGCGCTGCTCTTGGATTGAGCGGATTCCTCCTTCGTCGTCATCCGCTCCGCGGTCGGCTGTACGAGGTGGGGGCGTGTCGTGGAGCGGGGAGCGTACCGCTACGGCGAATCGCTGGAACGCGATTCGGCGGTCAGCTCGGCCCTGAGGGCGAGCGTGCACGGATGCGGCTCGGCCCTTCGCTGTCGAGGGAGAGCGGGTGGTCTCCGCTGAGGGTGCGGGGCACGGGCCGCGGCTGCGCCGGCGGGAGCGGGAGAGCGGGGGAACGGCAGCGGTCAGCGGGGGGCGACCGCGAAGGAGTGCAGGGCGAGGGCGTCGCTCAGGCGGGCGGCGACGCGGGCGCCGCGGACGCTGGTGCCCTGGGGGTCCAGCGGCGGGCTGACGACGGCGGCGCCGAGGCGGCCGGGAGCGGAGAGGACGAGGGCGCCCGAGACGCTCGACTTGGCGGGGACGCCGACCGCGCGCATCCAGCGGCCCGAGCCGTCGTAGACGCCGCACGTCGCCATGACCGCGACCACGTCGCGCGCGACCGAGGCCGGCACGACCCGCTCGCCGGTCCCCGGGTGCACGCCGCCGAACGCGAGCGTCGCGCCCATCGCGGCCAGGTCGCGGACGTCGACAAGCACGGCGCACGCCCGGGCGTACGCGGAGACGGCGTCGTCGGCGCTGCGGTGCAGGGTGCCCTCCGCGCGCATCAGGTGCGCGAGGGCGTGGTTCCGGTCGCCGAGGAGGTGCTCGTCGGCGGCGACGCTCTCGTCGACGGAGAGCGGGCGGCCGGCGAAGGCGGAGAGGCCGCGGAGGATCCGCTCGCTCCGGCCGTCGGCGTCGCCGCCGTCGACCAGGGCGGCGGTCAGCAGCGCTCCCGCGTTGACCATCGGGTTCGGCGGGCGCCCGGTGCCGCTCTCGAGCTTGAGGGCGTCGAAGGCCTCGCCGGTGGGCTCGATGCCGACGCGGTCGAGCGCGTCACCGCCGGTGTCGAGGAGCGCGAGCGCGAACAGGAACGGCTTCACGGCCGACTGGATGCTGAACCCCGACTCCGCGTCGGCGCTCGCGCGGACGGACCCGTCGGGCAGGACGAGCGCGATCGCGCAGAGTCCCGGGTCGGCGTCCGCGAGCGCGGGGATGCTGTCGTCGACCTCGCCCCCGTCGTCCGGCAGCACCTCCCGGCGCAGCGCCTCGAGGTCGAAGGCCAGGGGATCGGGGAGGGGGCTCATCCGTCCACTCTGTCAGGGCGGGGAGCCCGTCGCGTCCCGGGCCTCAGACGAGCCCGAACTCCGCGTCCAGCTCCGCGGCGAACGACGCGCGCAGACTCTCCTTCTCGTCGGCGGGCAGCCAGGAGGCCTCCGCTCCGGTGAGCGCCATCGCGCGCAGCTGAGCGGCGGTCGCGCCGATCGGGCCGGCGGCGAGGCGGTACTCGTCGGCGAGCGTGGTCGGGAACATCCCGGGATCGTCGGAGCACGGCACGACCCGCAGTCCCGCGTCGAGCATCGCCCGGATGGACGCGCGCCGCCAGGGCCGCCAGGAGCGGCGCGAGGTCGTCGAGGCGACGGTGAACACGACGCCCTGCTCGCGGACGCGCTCGACGACGGCGGGGTCCTCGAGGACGAAGTAGCCGTGGTCGATCCGGTCGCAGCCCAGCAGATCGAGGCAGGTCGTCGTGTTGGCCGCGGTCGGGGCGTGCTCGGAGGAGTGGGCGGTCCGGCCCAGGCCGGCCTCCCCGGCGAGGCGGTAGGCGTCGGCGAAGCGCTCGGGCGGACCCGCCGTCTCGAGGTTGTCGAGCCCGATCCCCGCCACGTACTGGTGGGGGTGGCGGACGACCTCGCGGACCAGCTCGAGCGCCTCCTCCCCGCTGTGGCCCGCGGCCTGAGCCGAGACGGTTGCCGACGGGGCCCGCGGGACCGCGCGGCTCCGGGAAGCCGGACGCGGTCCCGCGGGTCGGACGTCGCTACGCCGTGAGCGCGACCGCCGTCCACGAGACGGGCGGGAGGGTCAGCGTCAGCACGCCGTCCTCGAGCGTCGCCGTGGCCTCGCGCAGGCGCACGCGGTTCTGGTCGTCACGCGTGTTCTTCGCGTAGGGGTCCTCGTCGAACAGGGCCACCGCCTCCGCGATGCTCGAGACTCCGAGGCCGCTGACGTCGACGGTGACCTCGATCGGCTCCGTCTGCGAGCGGTTCACCAGGAAGACGGCCGCGCGGCCCTCGTCGACGGTGGCGACGGAGTCGATGAGCGGAGCGTCGCCGTGGCGGGCGGTCGAGTAGGTCCCCGCGTCGATCCGGGGGCGCAGCACCGAGCCGGAGGCCAGGCGTGCAGTGGTCGAGAACGGGAAGAACGTGGTCTGGCGCCAGGCGGCTCCGCCCGGCTCGGTCATGATCGGCGCGATCACGTTGACGAGCTGCGCGAGGGAGGCGGAGGTGACCCGGTCGGAGTTCTTCAGCAGCGTGATCATCAGGTTGCCGAGGACGACGGCGTCGGCGACGGAGTAGACGTCCTCGAGCAGGCGCGGGGCGTAGGCCCACTCGCGGGTGCTCTGGTCGCCCTCGGCGTCGGCCTTCTCCTTGGCCTGCCACTCCTCGAGGTACCAGACGTTCCACTCGTCGAAGGAGAGCTTGATGTCCTTCGTCTTCTTGAGCTTGAACTTCACGTGGTCCACGGTCGCCGCGACGGTGGCGATGAAGTACTCCATGTCGAGGGAGGAGGCGAGGAAGGAGCCGAGGTCTCCGTCGTACTCCTGGTAGTAGGCGTGGCACGAGACGTACTCGACGTCGTCGTACGCGTGCTCGAGGACCACGCGCTCCCACTCGCCGAAGGTCGGCATCGACGAGCTCGACGAGCCGCAGACGACCAGCTCGAGCGAGGGGTCGGCGATCTTGAGGGCCTTGGCGGTGCGGGAGGCGAGCTTGCCGTAGTCGTCGGCGCTCATGTGGCCGACCTGCCAGGGGCCGTCCATCTCGTTCCCGAGGCACCACATGCGGATGTCGTAGGGCTCGGTCCCGCCGTTGGCGATGCGCTGGTCGGCGAGAGCGGTGCCGGCCGGTCCGTTGGCGTACTCGAGGACGTCGAGCGCCTCGAGGACGCCGCGGGTGCCGAGGTTGACGGCGTACATGATCTCGCTGCCGGTCAGCTCCGCCCACTTGGCGAAGTCGTCCAGCCCGACCTCGTTGGTCTCGAGCGAGTGCCAGGCCAGGTCGCGGCGGCGGGGGCGCTCGGAGCGGGGGCCGACACCGTCCTCCCAGCGGTAGCCCGAGACGAAGTTGCCGCCGGGGTAGCGGATCGTCGTGGTGCCCAGCTCCTTGACCAGCTCGACCACGTCGAGGCGGAAGCCGTCCTCGTTCGAGGCGGGGTGGCCGGGCTCGTAGATGCCGTCGTACACGCAGCGGCCGAGGTGCTCGACGAACGAGCCGAAGAGGCGCGGAGTGACGGGGGCGACGACCGCGGCGGGGTCGAGGCTGATGCGCGCGGTGGCGGCGGGGGCGTCGGTCATGAGGGCCTTTCGGGCTTCGGGCTCCCGCAGCGGGCTCGGCGGCGAGCGGTCTTTCTAACGTTGTACACGATGGTCCGCCCCGGCTCGGCCGCTGTCAAGAGCGGCACGGGCCCCTCCTGCCTCGCTGCTCGCCGCTGCCGACGGCGGCAGACCTCTTCGGGCGTCGCGTCTCCCCGCCGCCGCTCAGCGCACCTGTGCTCGACTGGGCGGGTGCCCTCCTCCGATGCCGTCACCGACGCCTGCTCCGAGCTCGCCGACCGCGCCGACGCCCTCGCGGCGTCGCATCCCCGCCCGCGCGCGTTCCTCGCGGCCGTCGCGAAGGACGTCGCCGGCATCCGCAGCGCCCCTCTCGGCGCTCTCGACCTGGCGCACGGCGGCCGCAACCGGGTCCGGGGGAAGGGCTTCCGCCGCCCCTACGACGACGGCACCCGCGGCCAGGCCCGCCACTTCGCCGGCGTCGCGGGCGCCACGCTGTACCTCGGCGGCCCGCTCGCGCACCTGTTCCTCCGCACCGTCGGCGGCGACGTCCGCGGCTCGGCCGACGACCGGCTGACGACGCGGGCCGTGGAGTGGAGCCGGCTCCTCCGCCGCGGCGAGCTGGCCGTCGCGGACGCGGGAGCGTGGATCCGCCGCGAGATCTGCGGCAGCGGGACCTGCGCCTAGGCCCCGGCCGACGCCCGTCCGACGGCCGGGTCCTCCGCGATCGGCCGGCCCGCGGTCGACTCCCGGGCGACCACGGTGAACGCCGCCTCGTGGAGCGTCCCGGGGCCGGTGCGGGTGCCCTCGATCCGGGCCTGCAGCACCTCGACCGCGGTGCGCGCGATCTCGTCGCGCCCCGAGTCCACGGTGGAGAGGCTGGGGGAGGAGTAGCCCGCCTCGTCGATGTCGTCGAAGCCGATAACCGCCACCTCCTCGGGCACGCGGACCCCCGCCTCCTGGAGCGCGCGGACCGCGCCGAGCGCGAGGGTGTCGTTGAGCGCGAACACGGCGTCGAAGTCGAGCCCGGAGGCGAGCACGCGGCGCATCGCCTCGGCGCCGCCGGAGCGCCGCCACGGGCCCGAGACGCCGATCATCCGCTCGTCGTAGGCGATGCCGGCCTCGGCGAGCGCGGCGCGGTAGCCCTCGAGGCGGAGCGACGCCGAGCTGACAGCGGCGTCGGGGTGCGTCCCGAGCGCCACGATCCGGCGCCTTCCGGAGGCGAGCAGGTGCGCGGTGGCAGCGTGCGCCGCCGCCGTGTTCTGCATGGTGACGTGGTCGACCAGCCCGGTGAAGATCCGCTCGCCGAGCAGCACCAGGGGGAAGCCGACCGCGAGCGCGTCCTCGTCGGCGAGGCCCAGCGGGCTGAAGAGCAGCCCGTCGGTGAGCTGCCGGCGCTCGCTCGCCAGCACGCTCCGCTCGCGCTCGGGGTCGCCGCCGGTCTGCTCGATCAGCACCGTCAGCCCGCGCTCGTCGGCGGCGCGCATCACGCTGTCGGCGAGCTCGGCGAAGTAGGGGAGGCTCAGCTCCGGCAGGGCGAGGCCGATCACGCCGGTGCGGCCGCGGCGCAGGCTCCGCGCGGAGAGGTTGGGGCGGTAGCCCAGCTGCGCGATGGCCGCCTGCACCCGGGAGCGGGTGGCCGGGCGCACGTGCGGATAGTCGTTGATCACGTTCGAGACGGTCTTGATCGAGACGTCGGCGGCGCGGGCGACGTCGTGCAGCGTGACGGCCACGGTCCTCCCTCCGCTCGGCCCTCACGCTACCCCGGGGCTCCGCTCCGGCCTGTCGCGGATCGACGCCGGGGCGGCGTGCGGGCGGGGCGCGCCGCCGGAGCAGGACGCGCCCCGCGGCCGATCAGGTGTACCAGCTGGGCTCGGGGACGGTGTCGAGCAGGGCGAAGACGCCGACCTCGCGGCGCTTGTAGGGCAGCGGATCGTGCAGGGAGTGGGTGCGGAGGTTCCGCCAGTAGAGGTCGAGTCCGACCGAGCTGGCGGAGGCGCGGGCGCCGGTCAGCTCGAAGACGCGGGTCGCCGTCGCGAGGCCGTCCTCCACGATCCGCGCCTTGGCCGCGGCGATCCGCACGGCGATCTCGCCGCGGCGCCGAGGCGTCAGCTCCTCGCGCGGAGCGTGCAGCGCGGCCGAGAGCGCGGCCCCCGTCGCGTCGATCAGCGCCTCGTCGGCCCAGAGCCGGGACTGCAGGTCGCCGTATCCCTCGAGCACGTACCACTCGTCGCCGGCGCGCTCCTTGTCGTCGCCGCCGTACGGCCAGGCCCGGGTGCGCTCGCGGGTGTACTGCGCCGCGCGCTCGAGCGCTCCCTGCGCGATGCCGAGGTAGAACTCGGCGAAGACCTGCTGGATGACGGGCACGTTGAGGGTGTTGTAGACGAGCGGACGGTAGACCTTGTCGACGAAGCCGGCCGCCGCCGCCCACGGCACGCGGACGCCGCGGATCTCGACGGAGCCGGACTCGGTGAGCCGCTGGCCGAGGCTGTCCCAGTCGCGGCCGAAGACGATCCCCTCCTGATCGGTGGGGACGATCGCGAAGAGGTGGGTGTCCGTCCCCTCGAGCACCCCCTCGAGCACGGTCAGGTCGCTGACCACGCCGCCGGTCGAGAACGACTTGCGGCCGGTGAAGACCAGCTCGTCGCCCTCCTCCCGCACGGTGAGGTCGGAGTCGCGCGGGTTCACCGCGCCTCCGTAGAGGAGGTCCCCCTCGGTCGCGAGCTGCTCGACCGCGATGATCTGCTCAGGGGTCCCCACGAGGCGGGCCGCCCAGGCCCAGAGGTAGTGGTAGCCGAGCAGCTGGCCGATCGAGCCGTCGCCGCGCGCGACGGTGCGGACGACGCGGAGGGCGGTGGTCCACTCCTGGGCGCCGCCGCCGTGCTCGGCGGGCCCGAGCAGCGTGACGAGGCCGGCCGCCTTGAGCAGGGCGACCTCGGCGAAGGGGGCGGCGCCGGCGCGGTCGCGCTCGAGGGCGTCGGTCGCGAGCACGGCGGCGACCTCCTCGGCGCGGACGAGCCAGGCGTCGGGGGAGTCGGGCCGGGGGGCGGCCGACCAGTGCTCGGCGGCGGCGCCGATCGGCGTCGCGGCATCGGCGCCGGTGGTCGTGGGTGCGGTGGTGGTCACGGTGTCCTCGTCTCGTCGGGGGCGGTGTGCAGCGACTGTGCCAGGGGCGAGGTGCTCGGAGCGAGGCGCGTGTCGCCCCGTGTCCGCGTGTGTCCGCGGATGACCGGCGGGCGCCTCTGCACGATTTTGACAATCGTTATCAATAGCCGTTAGCGTGGGGGCACCCGCCCGGCCCCTGACCCAGATCGGCTCACCGTGAAGACCCGCCTCCTCGCCCTCACCGCCCTCCTCGGCGGCACCGCGCTCGCCCTGAGCGGCTGCTCCGGAGCGGGCAGCGCCTCCGACAGCTCCTCCGCCGCCGCCGCGGGCGGGCCCGTGAAGGTCGTCGCGTCGACGAACGTCTACGGCGACCTCGTCTCGAGCATCGGCGGCGACCTGGTCGAGGTGACCAGCATCATCGACAGCCCGGACAAGGACCCGCACGAGTACGAGGCCACCGCCCGCGACCAGCTCGCCGTGTCCGGCGCGACCCTCGTGATCGAGAACGGCGGCGGCTACGACCACTTCCTCGACACCATGATCAGCGCGGCCGGCACCGAGGCCCCCGTCATCACGGCCACCGTGATCGCCGGCCTGGAGGACGTCCACGACCACGCGGAGGAGGAGGAGGAGTCGGAGGGCGGGCACGAGCACGCGGAGTTCAACGAGCACGTCTGGTACGACCTCTCGGTGATGAAGGAGGTCGCGGGGCGGATCGGCGACGAGCTCGCCGCGCTCGACCCCGACAACGCCTCCGCCTACTCCGCCAATCTCGCCACCCTCGACGAGGGGCTCGACGCCCTGATCGCCCGCGAGGGCGAGCTGAAGGGCGCGCTCTCCGGCCGCTCCATCGCGATCACCGAGCCCGTCCCGCTGTACATGACCGATGCGCTCGGCCTGACCGACGCGACTCCCGAGGCCTTCAGCGAGGCGGTCGAGGAGGGCACCGACGTCCCCGCGACCACGCTCCAGGAGACGCTGGCGCTGTTCTCCGGCGAGGCCGTCGACGCGCTGATCTACAACGAGCAGACCGAGGGCGCGCAGACGGACGCGGTGCTCGACGCCGCGAAGGCCGCCGGGATCCCGGCCGTCCCCGTCACCGAGACGCTGCCCGAGGGCGACGACTACACCGGCTGGATGACCGCCAACCTCGACGCGATCGAGGGAGCCCTCTCCCAGTGAGGCACGACTCCCCGACCAGGCCCGTCTCCCCGGAGGCGGGCCCTTCGGCGTCCGTGCTGCGGCTGCGCGGCGCCGGGCTCCGCTTCGGCGACCGCGAGCTGTGGAGCGGCGTCGACCTCGACGTGCGCGCCGGCGAGTTCGTCGCGGTGCTCGGGGCGAACGGCTCCGGCAAGACGAGCCTCCTGCGCGCGGTGCTCGGTCAGCAGCAGCTGAGCGCGGGGGAGCTGCAGGTGCTCGGCGAGCCCGTGCACCGCGGCAACCGGCGCATCGGCTACATCCCGCAGCAGAAGCTCGCCGACGAGGGCACGCCGCTGCGCGCGCGCGATCTGCTCGGGCTCGGGATCGACGGCCACCGGTTCGGCCTGCCCCTGCCCTCCCGCTCCCGGCGCGCGGCCGTCGACGCGCTGCTCGAGGCCGTCGGCGCCACCGCCTTCGCCGACGCCCCCATCGGCAGCCTGTCCGGCGGCGAGCAGCAGCGCGTCCGCGTCGGCCAGGCGCTCGCGGGCGACCCGGCGCTCCTGCTCTGCGACGAGCCGCTGATCGCGCTCGACCTCGCCCACCAGCGAGCGGTCAGCGAGCTGATCGACCGGCACCGCCGCGAGCGGAACCTCGGCGTCCTCTTCGTCACGCACGACGTGAATCCGGTGCTCGGCATGGTGGACCGCGTGCTCTACCTCGCCGGCGGCCGGTTCCGGATCGGCACCCCCGACGAGGTCCTGCGCTCGGAGGTGCTCAGCGAGCTCTACGATGCACCCGTCGACGTGATCCGCGCCCGGGGCCGGGTCATCGTGGTCGGCGCACCCGACCACTCGCACGTGCACGAGCACGAGGAGGGGCAGTCGTGACGGACGTCTGGTCGCAGATCTTCGACTTCTCGGACTACGGAGCGCTGCTGTCGCTCCTGATGAACTCGGTGATCGCCGGCGCGGTCCTCGGAGTGGTCGGCGGGCTCATCGGCGTCTTCGTGATGTCGCGCGACATGGCCTTCGCGGTCCACGGCATCAGCGAGCTCTCGTTCGCGGGGGCCTCCGCGGGGCTGCTGCTGGGCGTCGGCGTCGTCGAGGGATCGATCGTCGGCTCGCTGATCGCGGCGGTCCTGATCGGCGTGCTCGGCTCGCGCGCCCGCGACCGCAACTCGATCATCGCGGTGCTGATGCCGTTCGGACTCGGCATCGGCATCCTCTGCCTGGCCCTCTACCCGGGCCGCAGCGCGAACAAGTTCGGCCTGCTCACGGGTCAGATCGTCGCGGTCGACGACCCGCAGCTCGGGTGGCTGATCGGCATCTCGGTGGTCGTCCTCGTCGGTCTCGCGCTGATCTGGCGCCCCCTCACCTTCGCGAGCGTCGACGCCGACGTGGCGGCCGCGCGCGGCATCCCCACCCGGGCGCTCTCGATCGCGTTCATGCTCCTGCTCGGCCTCGCGGTCGCCGTCTCGGTGCAGATCGTCGGCTCGCTGCTCGTGCTCGCGATCCTGGTGACGCCGGCGGCCGCGGCGCTGCGCCTGTCCGCCTCGCCGGTGGTCGTGCCGCTGCTGAGCGTGCTCTTCGCCGTCGGCGCGCTGGTGGGCGGCATCCTGCTCGCGCTGGGCGGATCGATCCCGATCAGCCCCTACGTGACGACGATCTCGTTCGCGATCTACGCGGTCTGCCGGATCATCGGCCGGAAGGGCGTCCGGCGCTCCCGGCTCGCCGTCGGCGGGGGGCGGTAGCGTGGCCCGGGTCGTGCGGAGTGGAGGTGGTCCAGTGGTCAAGCGCAACACGTGGCAGCGCGAGGCGGTGCGCGAGGCTCTCGGGCGTCGCGAGGACTTCGTCAGCGCCCAGGGCCTGCACAGTGCGCTGCACGCCTCCGGCTCGCCGATCGGGCTCGCGACGGTCTACCGCGCGCTCTCGGACCTGGCCGTGGAGGGCGAGGCCGACTCGCTGCAGTCGCCCGAGGGCGAGAGCCTCTACCGCGCCTGCACGCCGGGCACGCACCACCACCACCTGATCTGCCGCCGCTGCGGGCTGACGGTCGAGATCGCGGCCGACGAGGTCGAGGAGTGGGCGCGCTCGGTCGCGTCGCAGAACGGCTTCACGGACGCGCACCACGTCGTGGACGTCTTCGGGCTCTGCGCGGCCTGCACCGCGGGGCTCGCCGAGGCCTGAGGGTGGTCCGGCCGGGAGCCCGTCCGCGGGCGCCCCTCGATCCTGGTCCGGCTCAGGCCGGGAGGAACACCCCGATCGACCGGTCCTTCACCACGGAGCCGGCGGGCAGCACCCGTCCGCTCATCGCGAGGTAGACGCCCGGCGGCAGCAGCTGCACGGCGGCCACCGCGGTGCCGAGGTTGAACGCGGCGTCGCTGTCGAGCATCCGTGCGGGCTGCATCGCGCCGGTGAGGACGACCACCCGATCGCGGACGACGCCGAGGGCCTCGGCCGTCGCGGTCATCGTGTCGGTGCCGTGGGTGAGGACGATCCGGTCCTCCTCGGCGGCGAGCACCCGCTCGCGGATGAGGGCCCGATCGGCGTCGTCGAGCTCGAGGCTGTCCTTGGCGAGGACCTCCTCGACGCGGAACTCGAGCGTGGTGAGCACCGGGGCGAGCAGGCGCGGCACCATCGGGGCGCCGATCTCGAGCTCGCCCGCGAGCGAGTACTCCTTGTCGACGGTGCCACCGGTGGTGAGGACGAGGATGCGGTCAGTCACGCGATCAGACTAGGCGCCGCCTCCGACACCGGCACGTTCGTGCGCAGTGGCCGCGCCACGGCGGCGGCGGCGGCCCGCATCGGGAACGATGGAGCGCATGACATCCTCCTCCCCGTCCCTCCTCCGCACCGGCGCCAAGGTGCTCCTCGGCTCCGCCCTCCTCTTCGCGGGGGTGAGCCACCTTACCCGCAAGCGGGAGGAGTTCCAGGCGCAGGTGCCCGAGTGGGTGCCGCTGGACAAGGACGCGGTCGTGCTCGCCTCGGGCGTGGTGGAGATCGGCCTGGGCGCCTCCCTGGTGCTCGCGCGCCGCCGGGCGCCGCTGGTCGGAGCCGCGGCCGCCGCCTTCTTCACCGCGATCTTCCCGGGCAACGTCTCGCAGTGGGTGACGCGGACGAGCGCCTTCGGCCTCGACACCGACCGCAAGCGCGCCGTGCGCCTCGCGTTCCAGCCGCTGCTGGTGGCGTGGGCGCTCTGGTCGACCCGTCGTCCGCGGGGCTGATCCCGCTCGGCTGATCCCGCTCGCCGGGCGGCACGGCGCCGGCCGCGAGCGCGTGCCGTTCGCCGCCCGCCGCTGAGGATCCCCTCAGCCTCAGCCGTCGCCCTGCTGCGCCTCGGCCAGCAGCGGCGCGAGCAGCTCCTCGATCCGGCGCCGCGCCCCCTCGGCGTCACCCGCGGCGATCGCCTCGACCAGCTCGGCGTGCTGGCGGGCGTGTACGTCCTCCTCGCCGACGACGTCCTCCTCCAGCACCGACTCGAACATGCCGGTGAGGCCGTCGTAGAGCTCGACGAACAGGTCGTTGTGGGTCGCGACGACGACGGCCCGGTGCAGCGCGGTGTCCGCGGCGATCCGCTCGGCGAGCTCCGGCGCCTCCCACGAGCGGGCCCGGCGGGCCAGCAGGGCGCGGAGGGCGGCGACGTCCTCCCCGGTGCGGCGCTCGGCCGCCAGCGCGGCCGTCGCCCCGTCGATCGCGAACCGCAGCTCGAGGCCCTCCCGGCGGGCGGCGCTCGGGATGCGGCGGCGCAGCGACTCGGCGAGCTGCGAGCGCGCGGTGACGAACGTGCCGCGCCCCTGCTCCCGCCGCACGAGGCCCGCCTGCACGAGGGCCTGGACGGCCTCGCGGACGGAGTTGCGTCCGGCGCCGGTCCAGCGGGCGAGCTCGGCCTCCACCGGGATCCGCTCGCCGACGGCCCAGCGGCCCGAGCGGATCTCCTCGTGGAACAGCGCCGTGACGTGGTCGATCACGCTCTCGCGCTGGAACGGCGCCGCGGGGCTAGACTCGCCAGGATTCATCCCATCATCCTATCTCTCGGGGACTCCATGACCGCAGCACCGACGCTCCGCGCCACCGCCCTCCTGGCCCTCGCCGCCATCGCGATCACCGCGCTGAACCTCCGCACCGCCGTCACCGGCTTCAGCCCGCTGCTCGACACGATCGGCGCCGATCTCGGCTTCGGGCCCTCGCTCTACGGGGCGCTGGGGACGATCGTCACCGCCTCCTTCGCCGTCTTCGGCTTCGTCGCCGCGGCCGTCTCGCGCCGGATCGGCCTGGAGCGCACGCTCGCGATCGCGACGCTGGTGACCACGCTGGGCATCGCCCTCCGCGCGCTCAGCCCGAGCCCGGTCGCTCTGGTGCTCTCGACCGTCGTCGCCTTCGCGGGCGTGGGCACCACGAACGTGCTCATCGTGCCGATCGTGAAGCGGTACTTCGCCGAGCGGATCAAGACGGTCAGCTCGCTCTACCTGGCGCTGCTGCAGGTGGGCCAGTTCGTCGCTCCGCTGGTCGCGGTGCCGCTGGCCTCGACGGCGGGGTGGCGCTGGGCGATCGGGATCTGGGCCGTGATGACGGCCGCGGCCTGCCTGCTCTGGGCGGCGCTCGCGGCCCGCGGAGGAGGCGGGGCGGCTCCGGCCGCCGCCGGCGGCCGCGTGAACGGGGCCTGGCGCACGCCGCTGCTCTGGGCGATGGTGCTGATGCTCGGGATGACCGGTCTGCACACCTACGGGATCATCACCTGGCTGCCGACGATCCTCGTCGACGCGGGCGCGGATCCGGCGCAGGGCGGTGCGCTGCTGGCGCTGTTCTCGGTGTTCGGCCTCGCCGCCGCCTTCGTGGTGCCGCCGCTGACGCTGGGGATGCGCAACCCGGTCGTGGTCGTGGTGGTGTGCTGCGCGCTGCTCGCCGTCGGATACGCCGGCCTCGTCGTCGCTCCGCTGGAGGGTGCCGTGGCGTGGGTGGTCTGCCTCGGGCTCGGCGTCAGCACGTTCCCGATGACGCTGACGCTCGTGAACGCGCGGACGCGGACGACCACCGGCTCCTCGACCCTCTCCGGCGCCACGCAGGGGCTCGGCTACGGGCTCGCCTGCCTCGGTCCGCTGCTGATCGGCGTGCTCTACGAGGCGCAGGGGGACTGGAGCGGCGCGTACGCGCTGCTGTTCGCCGGAGTGGCGGTGCTGCTGGTCAGCGGGATCGTCGCGTGCCGTCCGCGGTTCCTCGAGGACGAGGCGGCGCTCCGCCGGGCCTGAGCGGCGGCGCTCAGCGCGACGCGGCCGGAGCGAGCGCGGAGACGATCCGCCCCAGCCCGAAGCGCCAGGCGCTCTCCACATCGCCGCCGAGGGTGAAGGCGCCGGTGATCTCCATCCCGATGAACCCCGTCGCCCAGGCGGTCAGCGTGCGCGCCGCCTCGAGGGCGTCCTCCTCGCCCGCCAACTGCGCGGTGAGGTCCAGCAGGCGGGCGCTCGCCGCGTCGCGGTACTCCTGGGCGGCGACGGGCGTGCCGGGAGCGGGGGCCATCACGAGGAGGAACGCGGCCGGCCGCTCGTGGCCGAAGGCGCGGAGGCGGTCGGCGAGCGCGGCGGCGTCCGGGGCGTCGGCGAGGCGGTCGGCGAGCACGGTCAGGGCGTCCGCGGCGACGAGGCGGATCAGCGTCTCGCGTCCCTCGACGCGCTTGTAGAGGGAGGGGGCGCGGACTCCGACGCTCTGCGCGACGGCCTGCATCGTGACCCCGGCGAGCCCGTCGCGCTCGAGGAGCTCGCCGGCGGCGCGCACGATCGCCTCGAGAGAGGTGCGGTCGGGAGCGGGCATGGACCGAGTATAGCTATTGACAGTAGCCATGATGGCTAACTAGCGTAGCCATCATGGAACTCGGACCCCACCTGCGCCGCATCGGCACCGACATCGTCGCCGTCCACCTCGTCCACACCCACGAGGGTGTCACCCTCATCGACGCCGGCCTGCCCGGTCTCTGGCCGGAGCTCCTGGCCGAGCTGCGCGCGATGGGCCGCACCCTCGACGACGTGCGCGGCGTCGTGCTGACCCACGGCGACTCCGACCACGTGGGCTTCGCCGAGCGCCTGCGCCGCGACCACAGCGTGCCGGTCCACGTGCACGCCGCCGACGCCGAGCGGGCGAAGGGCGGGGCGAAGCCGAGGACCGCGACACCGCGGCTGCGCGTCCTGCCGCTCCTCGGCTTCGCGGCCTACGCGCTGCGGAAGGGCATCGCGACGGTCCCGCCGCTCACCGAGGTCGTCGAAGTGCACGACGGGCAGACGCTCGACCTGCCGGGCGCTCCCCGCGTGATCGCGCTCCCGGGTCACTCCCCGGGGAGCATCGCCGTGCACGTGCCGCTGGCCGACGCGGTCTTCGTCGGCGACGGGCTGACCACCCGCCACGTGCTCACCGGCCGCACGGGTCCGCAGCCCGCGCCCTTCACCGACGAGCCGGAGCAGGCGCTCGCGTCGCTCCGGGCGCTCCTGCCCACCGGGGCGCGCTGGGTGGTTCCGGGCCACGGAGCGCCGTGGAGCGGCGGGGTCGAGGCGGCGGTCCGGCTGGTCGAGAGCGCCTGAGGCCCGGAGCCGCTCAGGAGGCGGGGACGAGCTTCCAGCGGTCGGCGAGGATCTCGAGGCCCTTGTCGAAGGTCGCCGACCACGCCGTGACGTCGTGGGCGCTGTCCGGCACCTCGACGTAGGTGGCGCTCATGCCGGCGGCGACGGCCGCGGCGTAGACGGTCTTCGCCCCGGGGAGGAACGAGGTGTCCTCGGCGCCGACTCCGAAGATCGCGACGGTGCCGGTGTAGGGGGCGTTCTCCGCGAGGACGTTCACCGGCTTCGCGGCCTCGTAGGCGGCCTGGTCGCCGCCGAACCCCTGCGCGACCGTCGCCGCCTCGCTGCCGAGGGTCGGCGCGAGCTCGCCCGAGGCGTCGACGATGTTGCCGAAGAGCGACGGGTGGCCGGCGCCGAGCTGGATCGAGCAGGTACCGCCCTGCGAGAGGCCGCCGATCGCCCAGTGCTGCGCGTCGCCGAGCACCGGGAGGTTCGCGCGGATCCAGTTCGGGACGTCGACGGTGAGGTACGTGGCCGACTTCCCGAGCGGCGAGTCGACGCACATCGGGTTCCTGTCCGGATCGCCCAGCTGGTCGGGCGACACGACGATCGGCGCGAGGCCGGCGTGCGCGGTGGCGTAGGCGTCGAGGGTCTGCTGGAACTTCTCGGTCGAGAGCGGATCGGAGGGCGACCCCGGCTGCCCCGAGAGCATGATCATCACCGGCAGCAGCGGCGGTGCCGCGGTGAGGGCCGCGGGCGGGAGGTAGACCACGGCGTCGCGGGCCGGGAAACCCGACGCGGTGGCGGGGATGGCGACCGTCGAGACCGAGCCGACGGCGGGCATCCCGGCCGGGGCCGTCCAGGTCGCGAGGTCCGAGTGCGGTCCGTCCGCGGCGGCGACCGGCACGGAGGAGTCGGAGTACGCGCTGATCCCGAGCGCGCTGCGCACCGTGGGGTACTGGCCGAAGTCGATGTTGACGGTCATCGCGGCCGCCGCGACGACGAGCACTCCGGCCGCGAGCGATGCGAGAACCCCCCGCGCGCGGCGGCGGGCGATCGCGTGCCCGAGGACGACCAGGGCGACGCCCAGCCCGCCGATCCCGAGGCCGATCGCGACCCGGGTGACCGGCGTGAAGTCGACGCCGAACGGGCCGTCGGGCCCGTCGACGAGGGCGGCCAGGGCGGCGCCGCCGATCAGGCCCAGGAGGAGGACCGCGACGGCGATCCCGCCGCGCCGGGAGCGCCCGCGGCGGGGAGCGCGGACGTGGGCGGCGAGCAGGAGGAGGAGCGCTCCGATCGCGAGCACGTAGACGGCGACGACGAGGGGGCCGGAGACGAGGCTCAGGTCGAGGAGAGAGGTCATGCGTCGATCCGGTCGGAGGGTGCTCGGGCGGGCGTCAGTCTGGCGGCGGTCTCTGGAGGAGAGCCGGGAGCTGTCGGGAGCGATTCTCCTCCCCGGGCGCGGATCCACCGAGCTCTCCACCGATCGGGCGCAACCCCGCGCGCCGCGCCGCCGCTCCCGCCTAGCGTGGGACTCCCGACGCACACCGCGCCCTCACGAAGGAGCCCGCACCATGACGCAGCACCCCCGCCTCGAGACCTCCTCCCGCGAGGCCCGCGCATGAGCCGCGGAGTCGCCGTCGTCACGGGCGGCACGGCCGGGCTCGGACGCGCCACGGTCCGCGAGCTCGCCTCCCGCGGCTGGGACGTCGCCGTGCTGGCGCGCGGCGAGGACGGACTGGCGGCCACGGTCGCCGAGATCGAGCAGAAGGGCCGGCGCGGGCTGGGCATCCCGACCGACGTGGCCGACCGCGAGGCCGTCGAGTCGGCGGCCGACCGGGTCGAGGCCGAGCTCGGCCCGATCGAGCTGTGGGTCAACGACGCGATGGTCGGCGTCTTCGGCGAGTTCCTCTCGACCGAGCCCGCCGACTTCGAGCGCGCCGTGGGCGTCAACTTCTTCGGCTTCGTCAACGGCACCCGCGCAGCCCTCTCCCGGATGACCCCGCGCGACCGCGGGCACGTCATCCAGGTCGGCTCCGCCCTCGCGCACCGGGGCATCCCGCTGCAGGCCGCGTACTGCGCCTCCAAGTTCGGCGCCCGAGGCTTCACCGAGGCCGTCACCGCGGAGCTGCTGCACGCGAAGAGCCGCGTGCGCCTGTCCGAGGTCGACATGCCGGCGCTCAACACCATCCAGTTCAACTGGGTGAAGTCGCAGCTGCCGCACCACCCGCAGCCCGTGCCGCCGATCTACGAGCCCGAGGTGGGGGCGATCGCGATCGCCGACGTGGCCGACAAGCCGCGCCGCCGCACGTGGGTCGGCGAGCCGACCGCGGGCACCATCCTCGGCGACCGCTTCGCCGGGCGCTTCATGGACTGGTACCTCGCCCGCAGCGCCTTCGACGGTCAGCAGGCCCCCGACAAGACGGAGCCGATGCTCCCGAACAACGTGTATGAGCCGGTCCCCGGCGATCACGGCGCCCGCGGCCTCTTCAGCGACCGCGCGCACACCATGACGCCCCAGATCTGGATGATCCGCCACCGCGCCCTGAGCTACGCGGGGGCCGCCGCGGCCCTCGCCGCCGGCGCCGCGGGCGTCGTCTCGGCCCTGCGGAGGAAGTGACCGTGGTCGACGCCGTCGTCATCGGGGCGGGGCCCAACGGCCTCGCCGCCGCGGTCACGCTCGCGCGGGCCGGGCTCTCGGTCACCGTGCTCGAGCGCAACGAGACGATCGGCGGCGGCGCGCGCACGGCGGAGCTGACGCTGCCCGGCTTCCACCACGACGTCTGCTCGGCGGTGCACCCGATGGCCCTCGCGTCCGGCTTCTTCCGCGCCTTCGGGCTCGACCGGCGCATCGAGCTGGTCGTCCCCGAGATCTCGTACGCGCATCCGCTCGACGGGGGCCGCGCGGGCATCGCCTACCGCGACCTCGACCGCACGGTCGAGGCGCTGGGGCGCGACGGAGCGGCGTGGCGCGCCCTGATAGGACCTCTCTCCGAGCGGGCCGACCGCGTCGCGGGCTTCACCAACGACGCGCTGCTGCGGATCCCGACGGACCCGAGCGTGCTGATCCGCTTCGGACTGCGGGTGCTCGAGCAGGGCACCCCGGTGTGGAATCTGCGCTTCCGCGAGGACGTCGCCCCGGCGATGTTCTCCGGGGTCGCCGCGCACTCGATCCGCCCGATGCCGAGCCCGTCGACGGCCGCGGCCGCCCTGGCGCTCGGCGCCTACGCCCACGCGCGCGGCTGGCCGGTGCCGATCGGAGGCAGCCAGTCGATCGTCGACGCGCTCGCCGACGACCTCCGGGCGCACGGCGGCACCATCGAGACCGGCGTCGAGGTGACCTCGCTCTCGGAGCTGCCCCCGGCCCGCGCCGTGCTCGTCGACGGCACGCCGACGGCGCTGCTCGCGATGGCGGGGGACCGGCTGCCCCCGGCGTACGCGGCGGCACTTCAGCGCTTCCGCTACGGCAACGGCGTGGCCAAGGTCGACTTCGCCCTCGACGGGCCGGTGCCGTGGACGAACCCGGAGCTCGCCGGCGCGGGCACGCTGCACGTCGGCGGGAGCCGCGCCGAGATCGCGGCTGCCGAGCGCGACGTGAAGCGGGGCCGGCACAGCCGCAGCCCCTACGTGCTGGTGGCGCAGCCCTCGATCGTCGATCCGACCCGGGCGCCCGAGGGCAAGCACGTCCTCTGGGCGTACACGCACGTCCCCCGGTACTCGCCCGCCGACCAGCAGGAGGCGATCACCGCCCAGATCGAGCGATTCGCCCCCGGGTTCCGCGACCGCGTGATCGGCGCCTCCTCGATGACCGCCCGCGACATGCAGGCCTACAACCCGAACTACCTGGGCGGGGACATCGCCGCCGGAGCCGCGAGCGTCGCGCAGCTGCTCTCGCGCCCGGTCCCCACGAACGACCCGTGGCGGACGCCCGCGAAGGGGCTCTACCTCTGCTCCTCGTCCACCCCGCCCGGGCCGGGCGTGCACGGCATGGCCGGCTGGCACGCCGCCCGCAGCGCGTTGCGGCACGAGTTCGGGGTGCGCGAGTCGCCCGACCTGTCGCCGGAGGCGCACCCGGCCTGAGCCGCCGCCGTTGCGCTGCGCCCGTCGCCGCCCCCGGCCTGCCAGGCTGAGGGACGGCGCCGCCACGCGCCCGACCACCACCAGAAGGAGCCCGCGATGTCCCGCACCACCCGCGTCGTCCACTGCCCGCCCGAGTCCGTCTTCGCGGTGCTCGCCTCCGGCTGGCTGTTCCCGAGCTGGGTCGTCGGCGCGTCGCGGATGCGGAAGGTCGACGCCGACTTCCCGCACGTGGGCTCGCAGCTGCACCACTCCTTCGGCCTGTGGCCGCTCGTGATCGACGACCGCACCACGGTTCTCGAGTGGGACCCGCCGCGCCGGATGGTCATCCAGGCCGCCGGCTGGCCGCTCGGCGAGGCCCGGGTGCGCGTCGAGGTCGAGCCGCACGCGCGCGGCGCGAAGGTGCGGATGCACGAGGCGCCCGTGAAGGGCCCGGGCACGCTCGTCCCGAAGCCGCTGATGCACTCGTTCCTCTGGATCCGCAACCGCGAGGCCGTGCGCCGGCTCGCCCACATGGCCGAGGCGGGAGCCGCGGGACGCACGCTCGCGCCCGCCTCGCTCCCCTCGCCCGCCGACCGCGCCGGGATCGACCGGCCGAAGCACGTCTGGGCGCGCCTGACCGGAGCGATCGGGTCGATCGCGGTCGGGACGCTCGTGGTCCGAGGCGTCCTCGCGGCCGTGCGGCGCGCCCGGAGCTGACGGGCCCGGACCCGACGGCGCCCGGACCCGACGGCGCCCGGACCCGACGGCGCCCGGAGTCGGCGGCGCCCCGGCAGGACGCCGCCCGGGTCAGACGATCCGCTCGACCAGCCGCACGTGCTGCACCGCGACGCGCTTCGGCTCGCCCGCGAAGGCGGCGTCGCGCTCGGGCGAGGCCAGGTACGCCCGCTCGACCTCGGCGAACGCGTCGGCGTCGCCGGCCGTGCTGACCGCCCAGACGAACTCGTTCACCTCGCGGTCGGCGTAGGCGAACTCGATCCGGAAGCCGTGGGCCTCGCGCGCCGGCACGATCCGCTCGGGGAACCAGGCGAGGAAGTCGTCCATCACCCCGTCCATCAGCTCGTAGCGTCGGAGTTGGATCGTCCTGGTCTCGGCTGCAGCGCTCATGCTGCGACGGTACCCGCCCGGCGGCCGCGCCGTCGCCGCGCTACGCTCGCCGCCGACAGCCCCACGCCGAGGAGGACAGCACGGACCCCCGCCACCGCTCCCTCGCGCTGCTCGTCGCCGGCTGCTTCTTCATGGAGAACCTCGACGCCACGATCGTGACGACCGCCGCGCCCGCGATCGCCGCCGACCTGGGCGTCGACTCCGCCGCGGTCTCGATCACCGTCACCGCGTTCCTCCTCACCGTCGCCGTCCTCATCCCGGCCTCGGGCTGGCTCAGCGAGCGCTTCGGCGTGCGCCGCGTCTTCACCACCGCGATCGCCGTCTTCACCCTCGCCTCCCTGCTCTGCGCGCTCAGCCCCACGCTGCCGCTGCTGGTCGGCGCCCGCGTCCTGCAGGGCGTCGGCGGCGCGCTGATGGTGCCGGTCGGCCGGCTCGCGGTGCTGCGGGCGACTCCGCGGGAGGGGATCATCCACGCCATCGCGATCCTGGTCTGGCCGGGACTGGTCGCCCCCGTGATCGCGCCGTTCCTCGGCGGGCTGCTCACCACCGTCGCCTCCTGGCACTGGATCTTCCTGATCAACCTGCCCCTCGGGGTCGTCGCGTTCGCGATCGCGCGCCGGATCGTCCCCGCCACCTCCGAGAGCGCGCCGCCCCCGCTCGACGTCACGGGGCTGGTGCTCGTCGCGGTCGGGCTCGGCGCGCTGGTCGGAGCGGCGGGGCTCCTCACCGGCTCCGAGCTCGACGGGCCGGCGGTGGCACCGATGCTCGTCGGCGCGGTCGTGACGGCGCTCGCCGTGCGGCACCTGCGCCGCGCCGAGAATCCGCTCGTGCGGCTCGACGCCTTCCGCTTCCGCACCTTCCGGGTCGCCAACGCGAGCGGATCGCTCTACCGGGCGACCGTGAACGCGGTGCCGTTCCTGCTCCCGCTGCTGTTCCAGGACGCGTTCGGCTGGAGCCCGGTGCAGGCCGGCTCCGTGGTGCTCGCGCTCTTCGCCGGCAACCTGGCGATCAAGCCGGCCACGACTCCGCTGCTGCGGCGCCTCGGCTTCCGCGGGGTGCTGGTCGCGGCGAGCGCGGTCGGGGCGGCGTGCATGGCGGCGATGGCGTTCCTCGAGCCGGCGACTCCGGTGGCGCTCGTGGTGGCGCTGCTGGTGCTGAGCGGAGTGGCCCGCTCGGCGGGCTTCACGGCCTACAACACCGTCACGTTCGCCGAGGTCCCGCAGGAGGGGATGTCGGGCGCGAACACCCTCAACGCCACCACGCAGCAGATCGCGGCCGGCCTCGGAGTCGCGGTGGGCGCGGTGGCGCTCGCCGTCGGCACCGCGATCGGGCCCGGCCTCGTCCCGTACCGCGTCGCCTTCCTCGCCCTCGCGGTGCTGACCCTCGTGCCGCTCGCCGCCGCCGCCCGGCTCCCGCGCGACTCCGGGAGCGCCCTCACCGCCTGACCCGCGCGGGCGTCAGGCGAGGCCGAGCGCGATGCCGTCGAGGATGTCGTGCGCGGTCGAGCGGACCCGGTCGACGCCCGGCGACGCCTCGTGGACCGCGCGGAGGACCTCGCCCCAGACCAGCGCGCCGGCCGCCAGCACGTCCGCGCGCCCCGGGCGGACCCAGGGGAGGGCCGCCGTCCCCTCCGGAGACAGCGCGGCGAGCTCGTCGCAGGCGGCGAGGACGTCGGAGAGGGGGAGGGACGTCTCGAGCGCGGCGCGGTCGGTGCTGCGGAGGACGTGCGCGGTGATCGTGAGCACGGTCGCGGCGACGCCGACGACGCTCCGGGCCTGCGAGAGGTCGACGGAGGAGGCGGCCAGCGCGGCGCCCACGTCCGCCCGCATCGCCGCGCGCTCGCCCTCCGTCGGTGCGGCGGCCCGGCGGTGGCGCTCGGTCAGGCGGACGCTGCCGACGTCCATCGAGTGCGCCTGCTCCGGCTCCGCTCCGCCGAGCACGAGCTCGGTCGAGCCGCCGCCGAGGTCGACGACCAGCACGGGCCGGGCGGAGTCGACGGCCGAGACCGCGCCGCGGAAGGAGAGCCGCGCCTCCTCCTCGCCGGAGATCGTCTCCGGGGTGACGCCGAGGATCCGCTCGACGGCGGCGAGGAAGTCCTCGCGGTCGGCCGCGTCGCGGGTGGCCGAGGTGGCGACGAAGCGGAGGCGCTCGGCGCCGGCCTCCTGCGCGGCGGCCGCGTACTCGCGGGTCACGGCGAGGGTCCGTTCGAGCGCGGCCGGGTCGAAGCGGCCGGTGCGGTCGACCCCGCGGCCCAGCCGCACGAGCTCGGTGCGGCGCTGGACGTCCCGGAGGCGGCCGCCCTCCACGTCGGCGATCAGCAGGCGGAGGGAGTTGGTGCCGCAGTCGAGCGCCGCGACGCGCGTGGGGGAGGACATCCGCCCATTCTGCCCGCGCGGCCCGGGCCGGAGGCGGGCGATAGCCTGGGGGAGAGACGAAGGAGCCGCCCGTGCACGAACACCACGTCCGCGTCCACCGCAGCGACGAGGAGCTCCCGCGACACGGGCAGCTCGCCCACGCGCTCGCCGAGGTCGCCGCCGATCCGGTCGAGATCGACGACGAGGTCGCCGAGATGGTGGTCAACCGGGTCATCGACAACGCCGCCGTCGCCACCGCGTCGCTCCTGCGCCGCCCGGTCGTCGCCGCCCGCGCGCAGGCTCTCGCGCACCCCGCCTCCATCGGCGGCCAGGGCTCGGTCGTCCTCGGCGTCGACCCGGCCCGCCGGGTCTCGCCCGAGTGGGCGGCCTGGGCCAACGGAGTCGCCGTGCGCGAGCTCGACTACCACGACACGTTCCTGGCGGCCGAGTACTCGCACCCGGGCGACAACATCCCTCCGCTGATCGCCGTCGCCCAGCACGCGGGCATCGGCGGGGCGCAGCTCGTCCGCGGCATCGTCACCGGCTACGAGGTCCAGGTGGACCTGGTGCGCGCGATCAGCCTGCACCGGCACAAGATCGACCACGTGGCGCACCTCGGCCCCTCGGCCGCCGCCGGGATCGGCACGCTGCTCGGCCTCGACGTCGCGACGATCGAGCAGGCCGTCGCGCAGGCCCTGCACACGACGACCGCCACGCGGCAGTCGCGCAAGGGCGAGATCTCGAGCTGGAAGGCGTACGCGCCGGCCTTCGCGGGGAAGATGGCGATCGAGGCGGTCGACCGGGCGATGCGCGGCGAGACCAGTCCGTCGCCGATCTACGAGGGCGAGGACGGCGTCATCGCCTGGATGCTCGACGGCGCCGACGCGAGCTACGACGTCCCGCTCCCCGACCGCGGCGAGGCCAAGCGCGCGATCCTCGACACGTACACGAAGGAGCACTCGGCCGAGTACCAGGCGCAGGCGCTGATCGACCTCGCCCGCCGCCTGCACCGCACGCACCCCGAGGCCGCCGATCCCGAGCGCGTCGAGCGGATCGTCCTGCACACCTCGCACCACACGCACTTCGTGATCGGCTCGGGCGCGAACGACCCGCAGAAGTACGACCCGGCCGCGTCCCGCGAGACGCTGGACCACTCCGTGCCGTACATCTTCACGGTGGCGCTGCAGGACGGCGCCTGGCACCACGTGCACAGCTACGCCCCCGAGCGGGCCGCCCGCGCCGACACCATCGCGCTCTGGCACCGGGTCACGACGCAGGAGGACGCGGAGTGGACGCGCCGCTACCACTCCACCGATCCGGGCGAGAAGGCGTTCGGCGCGCGCGTCGAGATCCTGATGACGGACGGCACGACGATCGTCGACGAGATCGCGGTGGCGGACGCGCATCCGCTGGGCGCGCATCCGTTCAGCCGCGAGCAGTACGTGTCGAAGTTCCGCACGCTCGCCGCCGACGTGCTCGAGGAGTCCGAGATCGAGCGCTTCCTCGACCTCGCGCAGCGCCTGCCCGAGCTGACCCCGGAGGAGGTCGGCCGCCTCAGCGTGATCGCCGCTCCCGGCGTCCTCGCCTCGATCGAGCCCCCGCGCGGCCTGTTCTGATCCCTCCGCGGGAGGGTCGTCCGCACGCACGGTGACGCGCGCACGGACGGCCTCCCGCGGCGGGGAGCGCCGTCGTCAGGCGGTCTGCTCGGCGACCCAGTCCTGGATCTCGGCGATGAAGCGCCGGCGCGAGAAGACCCGGGTGCGAGCCCGGAAGGCGTCGACGTCGAGCGCGAGCGCACGCCGCAGCAGGTCGCTCCAGTCGGGATCGCCCTCGAGGTCGGCGATGACGCCCCCGCCGGCGAGGGACACGCTCTCGCGCACTCCGCCGATGTCGGTCCCGATGACCGGCGTCCCGCAGGCCATCGCCTCGACGGGCATGATCCCGAAGTCCTCGACGGCGGGGAAGACGTACACGAGCGCCTGCGCGTAGAGCGCGCGGATCAGCTGGTCGGAGGGCGAGATGACGAAGGTCACGTCGGCCCGGATCTCCTCGGCGTAGGCGCGGAGCCGCGCCTCCCAGGGGCCGTGCCCGGCGATGACGACCGGGAGCCCGGTGCGGGCTCCGGCGTCCATGACCTTCTCGAGGCGCTTGTAGGGGACGAACCGCGAGGCGCCCAGGATGAACGGCCGGGCGAGCGAGTCGAGGAGGCGCAGCTCGTCGTCGTCGAGCGGGGAGCGCCAGTCGGTGATCGTCGAGAGCAGCTCGGTGTTCACCGGCGGGTAGATGACCCGCGACGGCTGGTGCCACGCGTCGCGCACCCGCTGCCCGGTGAAGAGGCTGTTCACGGCGATGGAGGAGGCCTCGGCGGCGCGGAGGCGGTCGATCGGCTTGAGGAGCAGGCTCGCGGTGCGGGCGGCGAGGCTGCTGCCGCGGCCGTCGCGGTCGGGCTCCCAGATGTAGCGGGCCGGGGTGTGCGCGTAGACGAGCTTGCGGGTCGGTCCGCTGGTGCGGACGTGGTGGGCGAAGAGGTGCGAGCTGACCAGCACCCACTCGCGGGAGGCGCCGACCGGGAGCCGCCACGTGGGCAGCATCGCCGGCAGGGCGAGGACCTTGTGGCGGCGCAGCGGCGTGCGCGCCAGCCAGGACTCCGAGACGGGCCTGCCGACGACCTCGGCGCAGTCGCTCCAGAGGACGCGGACGTCGGCGTCGGCGAAGGCCTCGGTCATCGCCTCGAGCACGCGCTCGGCGCCTCCGCGACGCTCGACCCACTCGTGCACGATCAGGCCGGGACCGACCGGCGGGACGGATCGGGAACGGGTGGTCGCGTCGATGACGGCAGTGATGATGGGCCCCTTCCCCCGGGCGTGCGGTGAGGATCGGGCGGCCATCCGGAGACGGGAGCGGCTCCGAATGCTTATCCGTCGTCGGTGACCGATCAGCAGTGCAGTAGAAGCTAACCGGCTCGTGGAGAAGGAATCGAAAGGCGAGTACGAGTCGTCGCAGAACGACGGGGAAAGGAGAGTCCGATGATCCGGATAAGCCGCGAGTGGAATGGCGAGGATCGTCTGGAGTGCGTCGCGGAGGCGCTATTCCCTCGGAGATCACAACGATGGAGGAGAGTCGCGGAGAAGAAGAAATCACTCTTTCAGTGACGCCGTGCCGGAAGGATCAGGAGACGCCGATGCGCTGCAGGGTCTGCCACCGCCACTGGTCGCGGACGCCCTCGCGGACGGTGCGCACCGCCCGCCAGCCCAGCTCCCGCTCGGCGCGTGCCGGGTCGGCCCAGCTCGCCGCAAGGTCGCCCGGCCGGCGCCCCACGGCCCGCCACCGGACCGTCTCCCCGCTCGCGCGCTCGACCTCGTCGATCAGCTCGAGGACGCTCGTCGGCGAGCCCGTGCCGAGGTTGTAGACCCGGTGCCCGGGCCGCGCGCGCTCGAGCGCCGCGACATGCCCGGCCGCGAGATCGCAGACGTGGATGTAGTCGCGCAGCCCCGTGCCGTCGGGGGTCGGGTAGTCGTCGCCGAGGACGTCGACGCACCGGGAGGGGTCGCCCGCGGCCCGCGTCAGCACGGGCAGGAGGCTCCCCGGCGCCGTAGCCGGATCCTCGCCGATGCGCCCCGACGGGTGCGCGCCGATGGGATTGAAGTAGCGGAGGCTGACCGCGCGCAGGAGGGGATCGGCGCGCGCGGCGTCGCCGAGGATCTCCTCGATGACGCGCTTGGTCGCGCCGTAGGGGCTCGCCGCGCTCAGCCCGGCGGGGGAGTCCTCCCCGACCGGCATCACGCCGCCCGGGCTGTAGACGGCCGCCGAGCTCGAGAACACGACGGTGCGGATCCCCGATTCCGCCGCGACCGAGAACGCCGCGGTGGCGAGCCCGACGTTGACCGTCCAGTACTCGAGGGGCCGCCGCACCGAGTCGCCGACCGACTTGAGCCCGGCGAGCAGGACCAGGGCGTCGACCGGTCCGTGGGCGGCGAGGAAGCGGGTCAGCGCGGCCGTGTCGCGCGCATCGGCGATCAGGCGGGGGACCACCGAGCCGGTCAGCTCCTCCACCGCGTCGAGGGTCCGCTCGCTCGCGTGCGAGAGGTCGTCCACGACCAGCGCCTCGTGGCCGCTCTCGAGGAGCGCGACGGCGGTGTGGCTCCCGATGTAGCCCGCTCCGCCCACCAGAAGGACTCGCATGCGGGGGAGCCTAGATCGGCTCTCGCGCGGCGTCGGCGCCGCTGCCGGGCCCGCGGGTCCGTCGATCCGCGCCGCCGTCACCCGTGCGCGGGACGCCCTCTGCCGCGGTCGTAGCCCGCGATCGCCGCGGACTCGACGGCGAGCGCGACCAGCTTCTCGCCGACCGGGCGGGGCACCACTCCGAGCGCGGCGTCCGCGACTCCCGCGACCAGTGCCGTCCGCCGCTCGCTCCCGCCGCGGGCCAGGAGGCGCACGGCCGCGTCCCACGCGCCGGCCGCGGGCACCGCCTCCCGCACCTGCTCGGGGTGCAGCCGCTCGAAGGTGCGGCGGGCCGCCCCCGAGAGGAACGCGCGCCGGCTGCGGACCGCCGCCGAGACGGAGGCGCCGTGGTGCAGGGCCTCGGCGCCGGGCTCGATCCGCACCGGCACTCCCAGGCGGTGCAGCCGGTAGCCCCAGTCGACATCCTCCCAGCCGTACTCGCGGTAGTCGGTGCTGTAGCCGCCGACCCGGTCGTACGTCGCCCGCGTCACCGAGACGTTGCCGCCCCAGTAGCGCCAGGAGGCGTCGGAACCCGCCGCGTAGGCGCCGCGGCGGAAGCGCTCGCCGGCGGGTCGGCCGTAGGCGCGCGAGTAGGCGGTGCCCGGGTCGACGTCGGGGCAGAGGCCGACGACGCCGACGACCGCGTCCCGGTGGGCCCCGACGTGCGCGGCGGCCCAGCCCGGGCCGGGCTCGAGGTCGTCGTCGCAGCGGATCAGCACGTCGCCCCGCGCGGCGTCGAAGCCGGCGGTGAGCGCGGCGGAGCGCCCCCGGTTCTCGGGGAGCACGACGCGGCGCACGGGCACGGGGGAGGCGTCGAGGGCGCGCTCGCTGGCATCGACGACGCCGTCGAGGACCACGACCACGTCGAGGTCGCGGTGGGTCTGAGCCGCGAGGGCGGCGAGGAGGCGGGGCAGGCGGGCCGCACCCGCGTAGCTGGGGACGACGACGCTCGCGACGCTCATCGTGGCTCCTCGCCGCGCGGGCTGCTCTCGACCAGGAGCAGCTCCTCCAGCCCGCTCAGCACGCGCGCCAGGTCGTCGGCGATGGCGCCGGGATCGGTGGAGTGGAGGCGGGCGAGCCGGTCGGCCAGGCCGGAGAAGTCCTGCGGCTCGTCGTCGAGCGCCCGCCAGGTCGCGGCCACGCTCTCGCGCAGCGCGTAGGGGCTGCCCATCGGGGAGACGTCCAGCGGGAGCACCAGGACGCGCCCGTTCAGATCGACGGAGGCCGTGTCCGGGCGGCGCCGCCAGAGAAGGAGCCGGGGGTCCTCTGCCATCTTCTCCGCGTCCTCTCCGCTGATCACCGCCAGTGCGAGTAGAAATCCGCCAGCGCCTCTTATGGCGACGCCTCTCTCGCTATGTTTGCCGCCGACGCGCCAAGGGGTGTACGTCGAGCGACAGCACCGGAGGGCCGCCAATGTCGGAGTCTAATCCGCTCGCATCCAGCGATATCAGCGATAAGAGTGAGAAGAAGAGCGCGAATTCCGCGGGCGTCTTCGCACGGCGGACGGTCGTGGCCGGAGCGGTCTGGTCGGTGCCCGCGGTGATGCTGGCGCAGTCCGCCTCCGCCGTCTCGATCAGCTGCTTCCCGGTGGGCACGGTCTTCCAGGCGGTCGCCCGCGGACGCCTCCTCAGCGGCTTCCTCGGCGGCGTGAACCTCGACAATGTCGCCGGTGTCTCGGGCGTGACGGCGACTGCGCCGGCGTCGGGACCGAATCCGCCCGACCCGGTCGTCGTGACGGGCGGCGTCAACGCCACGGTACTGAACGGCATCGCCGTGAACGCGACCGGGCTGACCGGCACGCTCTCCTCCCTCCTCACGCTGGCGGCTCCCGCCGGCGTCGGCACCCTCAACCAGTACGCGGAGGCGAGCACCACCGGCACCGTCCGCGGAGCCTCCGGTGCGATCACCAATGCCGGCCAGCTGGCGCTGACCCCGACGTCGGGGAGCTACCCCGACTTCGGCACCGTCAACCTGCAGGCGATCCTCGCCGCCGTCGGCGGGCCTGGTCTGTCTGACCTCCTGACCAACGTTGCCGGGCTCACTCTGCAGATCGGCGCCGTCACCGGACGCGCAGCTCTTCAGTCGGCCTGCGTGCCCGGGTCGGACAACCTGCAGCGCGACTACCAGATCACCAGGCTGAACCTGGTGCTCACGTCGACGGCGCTGACAGCTCTCGTCACTCAAGTGACGACCGCCCTGACGACGATCGGCAATATCGGTCTTGTCACCGTCGACACCGCCGCCATCCTCGCGGGGAACCTGCCGGGTGGAGGTCAGCCGATCCAGGCGAGCCTCGGGACGACTCCGGCGACACTGACCATCGATCTCGCCTCCCTCCTCGGGCCGGCTCCCGGGCAGCCCGGGAACACGCAGTTCGGCTCCTACTCCGCCTTCCTCAACAACCTCCCGCCGAACTCGACGCTCCTCGTGGACAGCGGACTCGGCGTTCCGGCGGCGGCCCTGACCGCCTTCACGACGTCGCTGGTCACCGTGCTCACACAGCGGCTGCGCGAGAACATCAGGATCCTCGGGATCCCGCTGAACGGCGCTGGCGTGCTCGCCAGCGTCTTGACCCTGGTCCTGAACGTGCTGAACCCGCTGCTCGCGGCCCTGCCTGCTCTTGTCGGAGCCGTTGTCACCACCGCGATCACCCCGGTCTTCGCCGCCCTGCGGGACGTCATCCAGATCGACGTCAACGCGCAGAACCGCTCGACCAACCCGACCGGGCCCGCCGCCCTCGAGGCGCTCCCCGTCGGCCGCTACGACGGCGCGGCGCTCTACATCCGCGCGGTGGGGCTCGTGAACCTGCTCGACCTGTTCATCGCCCGCGGCTCCGTCGGGCCGAACGTCCGCACGGGCTAGCCGCGCTCGGCGCCGTCAGGCGCCGCGGACCACGAGGCCGTGCTCGACCATCGCGTCGAGCACGGCCTCGACGTGCGCCCGGGGGTCGCCCGCGGGCGGGGCGCCGTGCTCGGCGACGACGGCCCCGGTCAGCGCGTCGACCGTCGCGGGCGTCCCGAGAGCACGCCACAGCACCGGGCCGATCCCGGTGAGCGTCTCGACCCGCTCGTCGAGGAGGCAGCTGACCACTCCGTCGCGCTCGACCCACTCGACGCCGGCGGCGCGCGCGAGCAGACCCGGGCCGGGCGCCGCCGGATCGGCCTCGGGTGCATCGGCGACGACCGGTGACGGCTCCCCGATCCGCTCGAGGAGGGGCAGCACCGTCTCCGCCTCGCGGTAGCGGAGCACCCGCGCCCCGCCGACGGAATCGAGCAGCCCGGCGAGGTGGTGCAGCGCCGCGGGCAGCCGTGCGAAGTGGCTCAGCTCGGGCAGCAGCACCGAGAGCGCCTCGTCGAAGGCGATCGGCTCGAGCCGGGGCTCCGCCGGGCCGGACGGGTCGCGGGCGATCAGGAGCAGGGCGGCCAGGCGCAGCGGAGCGTCCGGCAGCGGCTGCAGGCCCATCGCGGCGGGGGAGCGGTGCCGCTTCCAGTCGCCGCCGTCGAGGAGGGCGACGGGCTTCCGGAACGGCAGCACCCGCCCGTCGCGGCGGACGGCGAGCGTCTCGTCGGTCACGTACCCGTACCGCCGAGCGGCGAGGCTCACGAGGGTCGACTTCCCGGCACCGGGCCGGCCGACGAACGCGACGACCCGGCCGTCGGGCAGGGCGACCGCGGAGGCGTGCACGCTGAGCAGCCGGCCCTCGCAGGCGTCGGCCGCCGCGAGGGTGAGCGCGGCGCCGATGTGCTCGGCGAGGGCGTCCTCGGTCGGCTGCGCGATCACTCCGGGCTCCCCGACCGGCTCGGTCAGCGACACCCGGTACTCGGAGCCCGGGCGATCGGCGTCGTCGTCCACGTCGTTCCACGACTCCTCCACCTCCGTCACGAAGCGGTCGGGGACGGTGTCGTCGAAGGTGAAGCGCACGCCGAGCCCGAAGGGAGCGCGGATCAGCCGGCGGGTCATGTCAGGTCCTGTCCGTCCGTCGGAGGTGGTCCCACGCGAGCGGAGCCGTGCGGGCGCCGCGGCGCAGCCGCCGCCACCAGCCGGCCGCCACGTCGATCCGGCGCGGGCCGATGGCGGGGTCGGCGGCACGCAGGGCGTGGGGGGCGGGGAAGACGGCGCGGGCGAGGAGCAGCGGCCGCTGCCGCCAGCCGGCCGCGCGCACGGCCTGCACCCACCCCGCGGAGGCGTGGGGCGAGCTCGCGTTGATCCGCCACGCCCGCAGCTCGGCCGCGGGCACCTCCCCGGCGCGCGCGCGGATGCCGAGCGCGTCGAGGAAGGGCTGCGCGGTCTGGACGGCGCCGAGCTCCTCCGCCGCCGCCCGGAGCGGAGCGTGCAGCTCCGCGCGGGCGGCCACCGCCTCGACGAGCAGGTCGTAGTCGGAGGGCCGCGTGAGGCGCGGGTCGGTGATCTGCCAGGCGTCGCGGAGCGCGTGCAGCGCCAGCACGAGCGCCGAGTCGGCGACGCTCGCGGTCGCGACCGGACGGCCGGCCAGCTCCACGATCCGGTGCCGGCTCCACAGCGCCTCGAAGGCGTCGCGCGGCGGCACGAGGAATCCCGGCCACCGCCAGTGCACGTCGATGTCGACCGGCCACGCGGCGTGCCGGTAGGAGCGCGAGTGCTTGGCCGCGAGCGTCGGTCCGTCCGGCCAGGGCCGCTCGGTCCAGCCGTCGGCGGCCAGGAGGGCCAGGATCCGGGGCAGGTCGTCGGGGGCGACCAGCAGGTCGACGTCGCCGGAGGCGCGGGGCGGCCGGAGCCGGTCGGCGGCGGCGGTCGGTCCCTTGAGCACGAGTGCGCGCAGGCCCGCCGCGTCGGCCCGCCGGTGGACGAACGCCGACACCAGCGGCACGGCCTCGTCGGCCCAGAGAACGCCCACGAGCTCCATCCGGTCAGTATTCCAGCGCTCCTGCGGCCCGCGGAGCCCGGCCGGGGGCGGTGGAGCGGAGCGCTCGTCTCGGTGAGGATGGGCCCGCGGGCCGCGGGGGCGCCGCACGGAGGCGGGCGGGGCGGCGGATGATCCACGGGGGAGCGGGCGGCGCCGGGCGGCCTCCGGTGGCGCTCGCGACCAACAACGGCGACATCGGCGGCGGCGAGGTGATGCTGCTGAGCATCGCGGAGGCGCTCGAGGCGCTCGAGGTCCCGGTCGTGGTCGTCGGCCCCTCGGAGCCGCGTGCGCTCGTCGTCGCCGCCCTCGCCGCCGGCCACCGGGTCGTCGAGCTCGAGGCCACGGGCAGACCCGCCTGGATGCGCGCGCTGCGGCGCTGGGACGCCTCCTCCCGCGAGGGCGTGCTGTGGTGCAACGGGCTGGTGCCGGCCGTCGCGACCGCAGGGCGTCCGCGGCGGATCGTGCATCTGCACCAGCGCCCGTCCGGCCTGCAGCGGCTGCTCGCGCCCGTGGCTCGCCGCGGCGCGCTGGCGACCCTCGTCCCCTCCCGCTACCTGGCGGGGGTCGTCCCCGGGTCGACCGTGCTGCCGAACTGGAGCCGCCGCGTCGACCTGCCGGAGGCGCGGCCGCGGGAGGACGGGACGACCGTCCTCGGCTTCCTCGGGCGTCCCTCGCTCGCGAAGGGGGTGCGGGTCCTCACCGAGGCGCTGGCGCTGCTGGAGGCCGGGGAACCGGGCGCGTATCGCCTGGTGCTGGCGGGCGAGCCCCGGTTCGTGGCGGAGCGGGAGCGTCGCGAGGTGGAGGCGGCCCTCGCTCCGGTCGCCGCTCTGGTGGACCGGCCGGGGTGGATCGAGCCCGGCGACCTCTTCTCGCGGATCGACCTCCTGGTGGTGCCGTCGGTGCAGCCGGAGTCGTTCGGCCTGGTCGTGACGGAGGCGATGTCGGCCGGCGTCCCCGTGGTGGTGAGCGATGCCGGTGCGCTCCCCGAGGTCGTCGGCCCGTCGATCGACGCCACGTTCCGAGCCGGGGATCCGCGGGCTCTGGCCGAGCTGATCAGAGCCCGGAAGAAGAGAGGACTATCGGAGTCGCGGGAGAGGGATCGTGCCCGCTGGAACGATTCCTACTCGCCGTCCTCCGGGAAGTCGGCTATCGACGGACTTCTGGCGCGGATGGCCCTCTCCGATGATTCCTGATCCTCCCGCCAGGAGACCGATCCGCTTTCCGGGGAATGCCGCGGCGAGCCTCTCCTCCTCCCTCCGGAAAGGACGACGATGACCCGCGAACCGGAAGTCCTCAGAGTGCTCGGACTGTTCCTCAAGCACCCGACACTGCGCCTGGCTCCGGGCGAGCCCTTCGCCCGCGGGAGGCTGCCGTACCGGGCCGACCTCCTCCGGGACGACTCGACGCGGCTCCTCGTCCCCGGTCACGCGTCTCGGCCCGCGCACGTGAAGCTGCGCGACGTCGTGGAGCACCGCACGGGGCTGAACGTGGACACGCAGCTGCGCGCGCTCCGGGCGGTCCGCTCGGCCGACACGGTGCTCTGCGTGCTCGAGCCGGAGGCGGGCCTCCCCGCGCTGCTCCGGCGCGCGCGGCTCGGGCCGTACGGCCGCACGCCGCTCGTGGTCCTCTCCTGCTGGTGGGCGGAGGAGCTGCTCACCGGCTCGCCGCAGCGGCGCCGACAGGTGGTCCGGCTGCTTCAGGGGGTCGACCGGCTCGTCGTGCTCAGCGAGAACCAGCGCGAGGTCTTCGCCCGCCACGGCGTCGACGAGCGGCGGATCGCACCGGTGCTCTTCGGGGTCGACTCCGACTACTACCGGCCCGTTCCGCCGCGTCCGAAGCGGTTCGAGGTGCTCGCCGTCGGGGTCGACCGCGGGCGCGACTTCGATTCGCTGGTCGCCGCCGCCGAGCGCCTGCCGCACCGGCGGTTCGACATCGTGACCACTCCTGCGCGGCGGCCGTCCCGGGCGCTGCCGGCCAACGTCGTCCTGCACGATCCCGTCCCGGTCGGTCGGCACCGCGACAACCTGCGCGACGCCGAGCTCGTCGTCGTCACCAGCCACGACCTCGCCTACCCGACGGGCCAGAGCGTCCTGCTGGAGGCCTCCGGCTGCGGGACCTGCACGGCGGTCACCGCGAGCGCCGCGATGACCGGCTACGTCCACGACGGCGAGACGTCCTTCTCGCTGCCCCTGCACGACCCGGCGGGGATCGCGGCGGTGCTGGAGGCGGTGCTGAGCGACGACGGGAAGCGGGCCGAGGTCGCCCGCGCGGGCCGGGAGCGGGTGCTGGCCGAGCTGAACGCGCGGCACATGTGGGCGGGCGTCCGCGCCATCCTCCGCGACGCGGTCCGCGAGCGCGGCCGGGGCTGAGCAGCGGTCGGCCGGGGCAACACCAGGCGACCTCCGCCCCACCGGGAAGCGCCCGCCGACCGGGACCTCCGCGCCCCGGACCCGCGGATCCGCGCCGGATCGGGCGGGCGCGGGAGGCGCTACTCCGGCGGCAGAGCGCGGGCGCGGGCGGACTCCTCCGCGAGCAGAGCGAGACCCGCGCCGATCACGACGAACGAGATCGGGGCGAAGAACACCTCGCCCAGCTGCGTCGCACACAGCAGCACCAGGATGCTCGCCGCGCCGACCGCGTGCCCCGGGCGGCTCCCGGCCCCGGCGGCCGTCGTCGCGAAGCCGGCCACGAGCACGGTGCCGACGACGCCGACGAGCAGCACGACGCCGCCCTCGGCTATCAGCGCCAGGTAGGAGTTGTGGAAGAACCAGTCGATCCCGTCGACCCGCGCGGTCGCCTCTCCGAGCCCGGAGCCGGTCCACGGCGAGAGCGCCACCTTGTCGACCGAGGCGTCGAGGATGCGGGCGCGCAGGGCGTCGGAGCCGGCCCGCTCCACCCCGTAGCCGCCGGCCGTCGCCAGGTTCCGCTCGGCCCAGAGGAACAGCAGGACGAGGCCGCCGCCGAGGAGCGCGCGGAAGAGCAGGCGCAGGTACGGCGCCGCGACGAGCCACACGAGCGCGCAGGCGTAGGCCGCCATGGACGTGCGGGAGTCGGTGGCGACGACCGCGGCGGCCCCGAGCGCGAGCACGCCGACCCGCAGCCACAGCCGCGAGCTGAGCGCCGAGACCAGCAGCGCCGCCGCTCCGTAGACGAGACCGGCCACGTTCTTGTCCTGCAGGTAGCCGGTCAGGGCGCCCTGGTAGCTGTCCGGGGCGAGTCCCGCGACGAACAGCACGGCGTTCAGCGACAGCGCCGCGGCGAGTCCTTTGAGCCCCGAGACCACGTCGATCCGCCCGCTCGCGAGGAAGCCCGCGGCGAGCATGACGAGCGCGATGTTCGCCGCCCGGCGCAGGGCGTCGAGGCCGTCGAAGGACGAGCCGGCGAGGACGAAGGCGAGCAGGGCGAGGCACAGCCACGGGTACCAGGCGGCCCGTCCGAGACGGCGGGTGGGCCGCCGGAAGAGGCTGACGAGGACCAGGGCGGCCAGCGCCGTCTGGGCCAGCGGGACGCTCCCCGGGAGGAAGGGGGTGGGGAGCCGGTAGACCAGGAGGCCCATCAGGACGGCATCGAGTATCCGAGCGGAATGTGCTATCGGAAAGGCCTCGTGAACGAGCGGGGAACGCCTCTCGACGACGATCTCTCCCCCTGGCGCGGACATGTCGTCATCCTCGCAGAAAGGGCCTCCCGAGGGGTCGGGGACCGCCTAGGGAAAGGCGCTCCGCATTGCTAGCGTGACCGACACCTCAGCATCGTCGTGCGGCGCATGCGCGGCACGCAGAAAGGTGCGCAGTGACTGTCGTCGATCTCATCGCATTCATCCGGCGGAACTGGCGGACCCTCGTGGGCGCCGTGCTCGTCGGAGCTCTGGCGATGGCCGCCTTCTCGTTCCTCACTCCGAAGGTCTACGAGTCGAGCTCGGCCGGATTCGTGATCGCCGCGAGCGACGGCAGCTCGGCCGATGCGATCAGCGGGTCGCAGACCGCGGTGACCCGGGCGAACGCCTACCTGCCGCTGATCTCGAGCAGCGCCGTCTCCGAGCGGATCGAGGCCGACCCGGAGGCGAACCCCGGCGGAGAGGCCCTGAGCGGCCGCCTCACCGCGAGGGTCGCTCCGGGCAGCACCCTGATCGAGGTCACCGCCGCGGCCGGGACCGCGCAGAACGCCGCAGCCCTGGCCAACGGGGCGCTCGCGGCGCTGGCGGCCGTCATCACCGACATCGAGACGCAGTCCACCGCCGACCGCACACCGCAGATCACCGTCGTCCCGCTCGAGAACGCGGAGCCGCCCGCCGCTCCGACGAGCCCCGACTGGGTGCGGAACATCCTGCTCGGCGCCCTGGGCGGCCTGGTGCTCGGCTTCGGTCTCGCCTTCCTCCGCCGGGCCCTCGACATCCGCGTGCGGACCGTCGACGACCTCACCGAGCTCTTCGGCGTCGGCGTCCTCGGGCGCATCCCCAAGGCCGGACGCCCGGGCCGGACCGGCGGCCGCCGCGGCACCGACGCGCTCACCGCGGAGGCGTTCCGCTCGCTCCGGACGGGCCTGCGCTTCTCCAGCGTCGACGAGGAGACGCGCAGCGTCGTGATCACCAGCGCCAACCAGGCCGAGGGCAAGTCCACGATCGCCGCCGGACTGGCCCGCGTCACCGCGGAGTCCGGGCAGCGCACCCTCCTGGTCGACGCGGACCTCCGCCGGCCCTCCGTGGCGCGGATGCTGGACATCGACGGCGCCATCGGCCTCAGCGAGGTCCTCAGTCACCAGATCCCCGTGGACGACGCGATCCGCCCCACCGGCACCGCGGGCCTCTACGCCCTCCCGGCCGGGCACATCCCGCCGAACCCGTCCGAGATGCTCGGCTCCGAGGCGATGCGCGCCCTGGTCGCGCGCCTCTCGAAGGACTACTTCGTCATCATCGACGCGCCGCCCGTGCTGCCCGTCACCGACGCCTCCATCGTCGCGACCGTCGTCGACGGCGTCGTCTTCGTCGTCGCTTCGAACCAGACGCACCGGCCCGAGGTGGTCGCCGCCCGGCGGATCGTCCAGCAGGTCCGCGCCCGCGTGCTCGGCACCGTGCTCAACATGGTCACCGCCCGCGACGGCGACACCGGGTACTACTACTACGACCGCAAGAACGCGTACTACGCCGAGCCGCAGCCGGCGACGGGGCGCAAGCGCGCGGCGGCGGCACCGCGCCGGTCCGAGCTCGCCCCGGTGGAGTCGCGGGCCCTGCCTCCGCAGACGTCCCGCCGGGCGGCTCGATGAGCGGGCGCCTGCTCCTGCTCTGCCATGCGAACGTGGCCCGGTCGCCCTCGGCCGAGCTGATCGCGGCGCGCCTGCTCGGCGCCGGCTCCGACTGGCGGGTCGAGAGCGCGGGAACGCACGCGGAGGCCGGCCGCGGGATCGACCCCGAGCTCAGCGATGCGCTGCGGGCCCGCGGACTCTCCACGGCCGGGCACCGCGCGCGCCAGGCCGACGGCCGGATGCTCGCCGGCACCGATCCCGTGCTGGTGTTCGAGGCGGGCCAGCGGGAGTGGGTCACCCGCCACTTCCCGGCCGCCGCGCGCCGCACCACCACGGTCCGCCGGGCGGCGCGGCTGGCGGGAGCCGCCCCCGGCGTCCCGCTCCTGCGACTGCTCGCCGACGACACCGCCCCCTACGGCGCCGAGGACGACTTCGCCGACCCGTTCGGGCGCGGACCGGACGTCGCCGCGGCGGCCGTCGAGGACATCGACGCCCTGCTCCGGGTGATCCTCCCCGCTCTCGGCGCTCTGCCCGTCGGCGCGGAGCCCCCGGCCGCCACCGTCCGGAGCACCCGCCGCTCGCTCCGCCGGGACCGCGCCGCCGAGACGGTCGCGAGGTGACCGCCGAGGGGGTGAGCGTCGTGATCCCGCACTACGGCGACCCCGCGCCCGCGCTCGCCCTCGTCGAGCGGCTCCGCAGCCAGGAGTCGCCCCCCGCCCTCGAGATCGTCGTCGTCGACGACGCCTCCCCGGTCCCGTTCCCGGCCGGGATCGACGGAGTGGAGGTCGTGCGGCGCGAGCGGAACGGCGGCTTCGGCGCCGCGGTGAACACGGGCGCCGCCCGGGCGCGCCACCCGCTGCTCCTGGTGCTCAACAGCGACCTCGTCGTCGGGCCCTCCTTCCTCTGCGACCTGCTCGAGGCGGGACGGCCGTGGCTGCCCGCGGTCGTCGCTCCGGACCTCGTCGACGCGGGCGGGGAGCGGCAGTGGGTCGGCCGGCGCTTCCCGCGGCTGCGCCACTACGTCGTGGAGTGGCTCACTCCGCTCGCGCGCTGGCGCCCGCGGCTGCACGCCGCCGTCGGCCACGACACCCGGTGCGCCCCGGGCGCGACGGTGCCGGTGGACTGGGTGGTGGGCGCCGTGATGCTGCTGCCGGTGGCCGAGTTCCGCGCGGTCGGCGGGTTCGACGAGTCCTTCCACATGAACTGCGAGGAGGTCGACCTCCAGCGCCGGCTGCGCGAGCGCGGCGTGCCCTCGGTCTTCGCCGGCTCCGTCGTCGCCGAGCACACGGGAGGCGGCTCCTCCGACCCCGCGCGCCGGCTGGTCTGGCTGGTCGCCTCGCGCCTGCGCTACGCCCGCAAGTGGGGCGGACGCCCCGCCGCCCTCGCCGCGGCCCTGCGCGCCGCCTCCGCCGTGAACCTCGCCGCCAACGCGGTGCGCGCCGCCGCCGGCAGCGACGTGCGCCCGCTGGCCGTCCTCCGGCGCGAGCTCCGGCTCGTCGCCGCCGCCGAGGCGGCGTCCCGGTGAGCGGGCCCGTGCTCGTGGTGAGCCCGGTCTTCCACGGCTACTGGGAGGCGCTCGAGTCGGCGCTGGCCCACCTGGGCGACGACGTGGTCGTCCACCGCTACGACGCCGCGACCGGGCTGGCCCACGTGCGCGACGCCCTCGGCCACCGGCTCCCCGGGGGCCGGCTCCGGCGCTCGTCGATGCGCGCCGAGACCGACCGTGCGATCGCGGCGCTGCGCGCCGTCCGGCCCCGGGCCGTCCTCGTGGTGAAGGGCGACTCCCTCGGCGACGCCTGGTGGGAGGAGGTCGGCCGCGCCGGCGTCCCCGTGGTGCTCTGGCTCTACGACGAGCTCCGCAACATGGGGCACCCCGTGGACCGCCTGCGCTCCCTCGCCGGGGAGGCGGTGTCGATCGTCAGCTACTCCGCCGCCGACGTCGCCGAGCTCGCCCGCGCGGGGGTTCCGGCCGGGCACCTGCCCGACGCCTTCGACTCCCTCCTCTCCTTCCGCCCCCGCCCCTCCGCCGCTGTGACCTTCGTCGGCGCCCGCTACCCCGAGCGCGAGCGCGTGCTGCGGGAGCTCGCGGCCGGCGGTGTCGCGGTCGAGGCGTACGGGCGGCAGTGGTCGCGGCACCCCTGGGACGTGGCGCGCACCGGCCGCTGGCGCTCGGCCGGCGTCCCCGCCCGCCGCGACGTCCCGCGGGCGGGCTACTACGGAGTGATGGCCGGCTCGACCGCGACCCTGGCTCTGCACGGCGCGGGCCACGGCGGACTCTCGATGCGCGCCTTCGAGGCGCCGGGCGTCGGGGCGCTGACCCTGATCGACCGGCCCGAGGTGGCGGAGTTCTACGAGGTGGGCAGCGAGGTGCTCGTCTTCGAGGAGCGCGACCAGCTCGTCGAGCACGTGCGGCGGGCGGGCGCGGACCCCTCGTGGGCGCGGCGCATCCGCGAGGCGGGCGCGCGCCGCACCGGCGCCGAGCACACCTTCGTGCACCGGATGCGGGAGGTGAGGGCCCTGTGGCGCTGACGCACCCGACCGACCTGGAGGCCTGGCGCCGCTGGCAGCGCGGCCGCGACCCGCTGCGCACCGCCCGGGCGGCGCTGCGGGGCTCCGAGCCGACCCGCCTGGTGCTGCACGTGCGCGGCGACCGGCCCGCGGTCCTGCTCGCGGTGGAGGCGTCGACGGCGAGCGCCCTCGCTTCGACCGCGGCCTCGCTCGCTCCTCTCGGCGGGGCTCCGGCGGCGGTCCTCGCTCCCTCCGGAGCCGGCGACGCGCTGTCCGGGCTGCTGCCGGGCCGCTGGAGTGCGCACCCGGTCGACCCGGAGGCGGACCCGCCCGCCGAGCTGCGGGGCCTCCGCGCCGTGATCGCCACCGGCCACTTCCTCGCGGCGGGAGCGGCCGCCCACCGCTGGTCCGGAATCCTCGGCGCCCGCTTCCTGGTCGTGCAGCACGGCCTGCTCACCCCCTCCGCCCCGCCGCTCCCGCCCGGAGCGACGCTGCTGGCGTTCTCGGAGGAGGACGCGGCCTTCTGGACCTCCGGCCGCAGCGACGTGGAGACCGAGGTCGTCGGCAGCCAGCTGCTCTGGACCGCGTCGCGCCGCCCGCGCCCCGAGCGGCTCGAGGAGCGGCCCCTGTTCCTCGGCCAGCTGCACGGCGCGGAGCTGCCCCGGCGGACGGCCGCGGCCACCGCCTCCCGCTTCTGCCGCGAGGCGGGCGCCGACTACCGCCCCCACCCCGCCGAGGTCGACCGCCGCTCGCGCTGGCAGCACGCGCGGTGGGAGCGCCGCGGCATCCGGGTGCTCCGCGGCGGCGACCTCGCCGCGCAGGGCCGGCCGGTCGCCTCGATCTTCTCGACCGGGGTCCTGGAGGCCGCGGCCGCCGGGATCCCCGCGTGGGTCGTCTGCGAGGACCCGCCCGCCTGGGTGCTCGAGTTCTGGAGCCGGTACCGGCTCGCGCGCTGGGGCGGGGAGACGCCGACCGCGGCTCCGCCCGTCCCGTCCGTCGAGCCGGCCGTCGCCGTCGCCCGCCGGGCACTCGCCATCGCCGAAGGAGGCACCCCGTGACCGTTCTCTGCGTCATCCCCGTGCGCGGGGGCTCGAAGGGCGTCCCGCGCAAGAACGCCCGCCCCGTCGCGGGCCGCCCGCTGGTGGTCTGGAGCATCGAGCAGGCGCTCGCTGCCGGACTCGACGTGCTCGTGTCGACCGACGACCCCGAGCTGGCCGCGATCGCGGAGGGGGCGGGAGCGGACGTGCCGTTCCTCCGGCCCGCCGAGCTGGCGCGCGACGAGACGGCGACCGAGCCCGTCGTGCTCCACGCGATCGAGCACCGGGCCGCGCTGGGTCGCCGCCCGGACGCGGTGATGCTGCTCCAGGCGACCTCGCCGATCCGGCTCCCGGGCACCCTCGCCCGCGCGCTCGAGCAGTTCGCCTCGACGGGGGTCGACTCGCTGGTGGGCGTCGTCCCGCAGACGCCGTTCCTCTGGCGGCTGAAGGAGGGGGCCGCCGTGCCGCAGTACGACGTCACGGCCCGGCCGCGGCGCCAGGACCTCGCCGAGGCCGACTTCTTCTACCGCGAGACCGGGTCCCTCTACCTCACCCGCACCGAGGTCTACGAGCGCGAGCGCAACCGGATCGGCGGCCGGGTCGGCCTGTTCGTCATGGACGAGGCGGAGGGCGGGGACATCGACACCGAGGCGGACCTCGCGGTGGTCGAGCAGACCCTCCTCGGCCTGTCGGCGGGAGGCGGCGCATGATCATCGACCGGCACCTCGCCCCGTTCATCGTCTTCGCCGAGGACCCGGTGCTCACCGCGCTGGCCAAGATCAACGCGAACAAGCAGCGGATCGTCTTCTGCGTCGACGGGCACGGGATCCTCCGCGGGTCGGTGTCCGACGGGGACTTCCGCCGCTGGATCATCGCGAACCCGACGGCCTCCCTCGACGTCCCGGCCCTCGCCGTCGCGAACACCGCCGTCCGCACGGCGGGAGCGGACGAGCCGGCCACCGCGATCGCCGCCCGGCTCGGCCGCGACGGGATCAGCCACCTCCCGCTCGTCGACGACCGCGGGCACCTCGTCGCGATCGCGGTCGAGGGCGACCGGGCGCTGCGGATCGGCCGCCACGAGGTGGGCGACGGCCACCCGGCCTTCCTGATCGCGGAGATCGGCAACAACCACAACGGATCGGTCGATCTGGCGCGGCGGCTGGTCGACCTCGCGGTCGAGGCGGGCGCCGACGCGGTGAAGTTCCAGCTGCGCGACCTCGACTCCCTCTACCGGCGCGCCGGCGGGGCCACCGCGGGGGAGGACCTCGGCGCCCAGTACACGATCGACCTCCTGCGCCGCTTCTCGCTGCCCGCCGAGCCGCTCCTCCGGGTCTTCGACCACGCGGCCGAGGCCGGGATCGACGTCCTCTGCACCCCGTGGGACGCCCCGAGCGTGCAGGCGCTCGTCGACTACGGGATCCCGGGCCTCAAGATCGCCTCGGCGGACCTCACCAACCACGGCCTGATCGAGGACGCCGGCACCCGGGGCCTGCCCCTGCTGCTCAGCACCGGGATGTCCCGCGAGTCCGAGATCCTCGAGTCGGTCGCGCTGCTGCGCTCGCTCGGCACCTCCTTCGCCCTGCTGCACACCCAGTCGACGTACCCGGCGCCCTACCGCGACCTCAACCTCGCCTACCTCGACCGGCTCGCCGAGATCGGCGGCGGCGTCGTCGGCTACTCCGGCCACGAGCGGGGCTGGCACGTCCCCGTCGCCGCCGTCGCCCGCGGGGCCCGCATCGTCGAGAAGCACTTCACGGTCGACCGGGGGATGGAGGGCAACGACCACACGGTGTCCCTGCTCCCGGACGAGTTCCGCCGCATGGTCGGCGAGATCCGCGACATCGAGGACTCGCTCGGCACGCGCGAGGCCCGATCGGTCTCGACGGGGGAGTCGATGAACCGCGTCTCGCTCGCGAAGTCGCTGGTCGCCTCCCGCGACCTCTCGATCGGGGACGTGGTGCGCGCCGCCGACGTCGTCGTCCGCAGCCCCGGCCGGGGCCTCCAGCCCAACGAGCTGCCGCAGCTGCTCGGCCGCGCGCTCCACCGCGACGTCGAGGAGGGCGGGTTCTTCTTCGCCGGCGACCTGCGCGAGAGCACGCCGTCCGGCCGGCCGTTCCGGTTCCGCCGCCCCTGGGGCCTGCCGGTGCGGTACCACGACCACGCGGCGCTCGCCGCGGAGTCGAACGCCGACTTCCTCGAGTTCCACTTCTCGTACCGCGACCTGGAGATCGAGCCGGACGACGTGTTCACCCGCCGCCTCGACTCCGGCTTCACCACCCACCTGCCGGACCTGTTCGCGGGCGACTTCCTCGTCGACCTCGCCTCCTTCGACGACGACGTGTGGGAGCGCTCGATCGCGGAGGTGCAGCGCACCGTCGAGACCACCCGGAGCCTCGCGCGCTGGTTCCGCCAGGAGGAGGACCCGATGATGGTCGTCACGATGGGCGGCTTCACCCGGCACGCGCACGTGGCTCCGGATCAGCGCGCTCCCCTCTACGAGCGCGTCGCCGACGCCCTCGAGCGGATCGACGCGAGCGGCGTCCGCGTGCTGGCGCAGACCCTCCCGCCCTACCCGTGGCTCATGGGCGGGCAGCAGTTCCACAACCTCTTCGTGGACCCGCGCGACACCGCCGAGTTCGCGGCCGCGACCGGCACGCCGCTCTGCCTCGACGCCTCGCACACCAAGCTCGCAGCGAACCACCTCGGGCTCGCCTTCTCGGAGGCGGTGGCGCTGCTCGCTCCGCTCAGCGCGCACCTGCACCTCGTCGACGCGACGGGTGTCGACGGCGAGGGGGTGCAGATCGGCGAGGGCGAGATCGACTGGCCGGACTTCGCGGCGTCGCTCGACGAGCTGGCGCCCGGGGTGCCGTTCATCCCCGAGATCTGGCAGGGGCACGTCAACAGCGGCGAGGGCTTCTGGACCGCGCTCGAGCGGCTGGAGGAGTGGCTGTGACCCCGCTCGCGCTCTGGGCGGTGCCGGTCGGCGAGTTCGGCGGGGTGGCCCGCCACGTCCTCGACGCCGCCCGGCACGGGATCCCCGGCCACCGCCTCGTCGTGCTCTGCCCGGAGGGAGCGCTCGCCGAGCGGCTGCGGGAGCAGGGCTCGGCCGTGACGACCGGGCGCTTCGGAGCGTCCGCCGGCGCCGCCGCCTCCGTGGCGACCCTGCGCGCGACCGCGGCGGCTCTCCGCCCGGCGGTCGTCCACTCCCACCTCGCCCACGCCGACCTCGTGACCGCGGCGACCCCGCTGCCCCGCGGGGTCCGCCGCGTCACGACGGAGCACGGCATCGCCGGGCCCGACGTCTACCACCGCACCGCACTGCGGGCGCGGACGACCGCGGCGGCGCACCACGCGCGGCTGCGGTCGTTCCACGGCGCGATCGCCGTCTCGGAGGCCACCCGCCGCACCATGATCGAGAAGTGGCGGCCGAGCCTGCCGGTGCAGGTCGTGCTGAACGGAGTCGACGCCGCGCCCCGCGACCGCGAGCCGGGGGAGCCGGGCTCCCTCCGGGTCCTCTCGCTCGCGCGCCTGGCGCCGGAGAAGCGCCTGGACGCGCTGCTCGAGGCCTTCGCGGTGCTGCACCGGCGCGTCCCCGGCGCCACGCTGACCGTCGCGGGCGAGGGACCGCTCGACGGCGCCCTGCGCGCCCGGGCCGAGCGGCTCGGCCTCGGCGACGCGGTGTCCTTCCCCGGCTTCGCCGATCCGGAGGCGGCGCTCGCCGCGGCGGACGTCGTCGCCCAGCTCTCGGTCTGGGAGAACTGCTCCTACACGCTGCTCGATGCGGCCGCCCGCGGGATCGGCGTGGTCGCCTCCGCGGTGGGCGGGAACCCCGAGATCGTCGAGCGGGACTCGCTGGTCGACGCCGACGACCCGGAGGCGGTGGCCGCGGCGCTGGAGCGGCAGGCGTCGAGGGCCGCGGCTCCTCGTGCCGTGCGGGACGTCTCCGCCATGTGCGGCGGGATCGCCGCCGTGTACGAGGGGGTGGCGGCGTGAGCGGCGGGTCCCTGCGACCGGGGCTGCGCACCCTCCTCTCGCTGGCCGGCGCCGCCTCTCCGGGGTGGATCACCGCCGCCGTCGCGGGCTCCCTCGCGCTCGCGGTCCTCGACACCCTGGGCGTCGCCGCGATGGTGCCGCTCATGGCGCTGCTCACCGGGACCGACACCACCACGGGCGCGCTCGGCGTCCTCTCCGGCGTCCTCGGCTCGACGGACGTCCAGACCCTCCTCCCGATCATCGCCGGCTTCGTCGCGGTCGTCTTCGTGCTCAAGAGCGCCGGGACGATCGTCTTCCGGTGGTGGCTGCTCGGCCGCACCACGCGGATCTCGGCCGACGCTGCGACGGAGCTGCTGCGGCGGTACGTCCTCGCGCCCTACGCCGTCCACCGCTCCCGGCGCCTCGCCGAGGTGTACCGGACCATCAACGACGCCAGCGCGCAGGCGGCCGGCGTGCTGCTCGGCGTGATCGGCATCGCCTCCGACCTGCTGGTGCTCGTCGCGATCGTGGCGATCCTGCTGGTCGCCTCGCCGGTCGCGACCCTGTTCGCGGCCGTCTTCTTCGCGGTGCTGCTCGGCGGCGTCCAGGCCCTCCTGCGGCGGCGGCAGGGCCGGATCGGCGAGGAGATGGCGGAGGCGGCGCTGGAGTCGTGGCAGTTCCTGCTCCCCTCGCTCGACGGGTTCCGCGAGGCGCGCCTCACGTCGAGCGCGGCGAGCCTGGTCGCCGGCTTCAGCGGGGCCAAGCGCCGCAGCGCCCAGGCTCTGCGCTCCCTCTCGCTCGTCTCGGAGCTGCCGAAGTACCTGCTCGAGATCGGCTTCGTCGTCGCCGTCGTGGGCGTCTCGGGGATCCTCGTCACCACCGGCTCCGGCGCCGAGGCGCTCTCCGTCCTGGGCGTCTTCGCGGCCGCCTCCCTCCGCGCCCTGCCGACGCTCAACCGCGTCTCGGCCACGTTCGCGATCGTGCGCAGCGGGCAGGCGGGGCTGCGGATCGTCTCCGAGGCGGCCGAGGAGCTCGCCTCCGAGGGGGCGCACGACGAGACGCCCGGGCCGGGCGGCCGCTACTCCGGCGACATCGCGCTCGAGCACGTCACGTACCGCTACGCCGACTCCGACGTGGACGTGGTGCGGGACGTCTCGCTGGTGATCCAGCGGAACGCCACGACCGCCTTCGTCGGATCCAGCGGCGCCGGCAAGAGCACCCTCCTCGACCTGGTCCTCGGCCTGCTCCCGCCCACGAGCGGCCGGATCCTCTGCGGCGGGCGGCCGATCGACGAGGACCCGGCGGCCTGGTACGCGGGGCTCGGCGTGGTGCCGCAGGACGTGTTCCTCCTGGACGCGACCGTCGCCGCGAACGTCGCCTTCGGGGTGCCGGCGGCCGAGGTCGACCACGGGCGCGTGCGCGAGGTGCTGCGGACGGCGCAGCTCGAGGAGTTCGTCGGCGGGCTGCCGCAGGGTCTGGACACCCGCGTGGGCGAGCGCGGCGTCCGCCTCTCCGGCGGCCAGCGCCAGCGGCTCGGCCTCGCCCGGGCGCTGTACCGGCGCCCCTCGGTCCTCGTCCTCGACGAGGCGACCTCGGCGCTCGACAACCGCACGGAGCACGAGATCTCGCGGGCCGTCGCCGAGCTGCACGGCAGCATGACCGTCCTCGTGGTCGCCCACCGGCTCTCGACCGTGCGCGGCGCCGACCGGCTGCTCTTCCTCGACGGCGGCAGGATCGAGGGGGCCGGCACCTTCGAGGAGGTGCGGGCCGCGCACCCCGGCTTCGCCCAGCTCGTGGCGCTCGGAGAGCTCTCGTGAGCGGGGGAGGCCCGCGGTGGTGACGCTCGGCGACGTCCGCTCGACGCTGCTGGCGCCCCTCCGCCGACGGGGCACGACGGTGCTGCTGCCCGGCGAGTCGTTCGGGGTCGGGAACCTCGCCTACTTCTGGCTGCAGGCCCACGCCCGTCGGAGCCGCGGGGTGCCGACCGCGGTGCGCGCGACGCGGCGGACCGCGGAGTGGGCGGAGGTCTTCCCGCGGGTCGTCGAGGAGCTCGTGGTGCCCCCGGCGGGGATGTCGTTCTTCAGCCCCCGCGAGCTCGGGAGCGTCCACCAGGATTTCGGCGTGGAGTTCACGGCGGACGAGCTGGCGGACTTCGTCGCGACGATGCTGCTCCCGCCCGGCGGCCCCTTCACCGCTCTGGTGGCGGCGGCGCGACCGGAGGCGGACCTCACCGTGAACATCCGGCGCGGCGACTACTACAGCGTCCCGGCCTTCCGCGGCCGCTACTCCTTCGACGTGGTCGAGTACGTCGACGCGGCGCTCGCCCTGGCCCGCGAGCGGGAGCCCGTGCGCAGCGTCCTGATCGTGTCGGACGACCTCGACTGGTGCCGGGTGAAGCTGGCCCGCGTCCTCGAGGGCCTCGAGGTGCGCTTCCCGGGGGCGGGGACGCCGGTGCCGCAGCAGCTCGCCCTGCTGGCCGCGTCCCGCCGCCTGGTGCTGACGAACTCGACCTTCTCGTACTGGGGCGCGCATCTCGGCGACCACGTGCACGGCGGCGCCGAGGTGATCGCGCCGTGGTTCCACAGCCGCGCGTGGAACGGAGGGGCGGCGACGCAGCTCGACCCGCGCTGGCGGGTGGTCCGCGACCTCCCCGGCGGCTGGGACGGCTGACGCGGCGGGTCGGAGGCGGGCGGCGGCGACGGCCGGCTCGACGGACGGGACGGGCGGAGCCGCGGTCGGCGTCTCCCCGCCCCAGCGCGCGAGCCGGTACCGGCTCCAGAACT
>NZ_PSTM01000024.1:0-46655 GCF_002930875.1 Rathayibacter sp. AY1A5
CCCGCGATCAAGCGTCGAAGCGGTAGCCGAGGCCGCGGACAGTAACCAGGAGCACCGGCTCCTTCGGCGTCTTCTCGATCTTGGAGCGGATGCGCTTGACGTGGACGTCGAGGGTCTTCGTGTCGCCGAAGTAGTCGCTCCCCCAGACGCGGTCGATGAGCTGGCCGCGGGTGAGGACGCGGCCCGCGTTGCGGAGGAGCATCTCGAGGAGCTCGAACTCCTTGAGGGGCATCGGGGTCTCGACGCCGTCGACTTCGACCGTGTGGCGTTCGATGTCCATGCGGACGGGGCCGGCGACGACGATCCGCTCCTCGCCGGGCTCCTCGGTGCGGCGTCGGAGGACGGCGCGGATGCGGGCGAGCAGTTCGCGGGTGGAGTAGGGCTTGGTGACGTAGTCGTCGGCGCCGAGCTCCAGGCCGACGACGATGTCCACTTCGGAGTCCTTGGCGGTGACCATGATGATCGGGACGGAGGAGCGGGTGCGGATCTCGCGGCAGACCTCGGTGCCGGGCATGCCGGGCAGCATGAGGTCGAGGAGGATCAGGTCGTAGTCGCCCTCGTCGAAGGCGGCGACGGCGCGGTTGCCGTCCTCGGCGACGGTGACGTCGTAGCCCTCGCGTTCGAGCAGGTAGCTGAGGGGCTCGCTGAGGGCGCTCTCGTCCTCGACGAGCAGGATGCTGGTCACGCGTGTTCTCCTATCGGGGCGGTCGCCGCGAAGGGCGTCCGGGCGGGGTCGGCTTCGGGGAGCCGGATGGTGAAGGTGGAGCCGCGGCCGGGCTTGGACCAGACGCGGACGTCGCCGCCGTGGTTCTGCACGGCGTGCTTGACGATGCTGAGGCCGAGGCCGGTGCCGCCGGTGTGGCGGGAGCGGGCCTGGTCGACGCGGTAGAAGCGCTCGAACACCCGGTCGAGGTCCTCCTCCGGGATGCCGATGCCCTGGTCGGTGACGGCGATCTCGACGACGCCGCCGGTGGAGCGGACGCCGATGCCCACGCGGGAGCCGGCGGGCGAGTACTGGATGGCGTTGGCGAGGAGATTGTGCAGCGCCGAGACGAGCATCTTCTCCTGCCCCACGACGTAGGCCTTCTTCATCCCGCCCTTGACCAGGGTGACGTCGTGCGACTCCGCCATGACGTGGGTGGTCTCGAGCGCCGCCGTGACGACGTCGTCGACGCGGATGATCTCGGCGGAGCCGGCGACGTCGGCGGCCTGGAGGCGGGAGAGCTCGATGATCTCGCGGGTGATCTTCGCGAGGCGGTGCGACTCCTGGGTCAGCCGGTGCGCGAAGCGGCGCACCTGCTGGGGGTCGTCGGCGGCGGAGTCGAGGGCCTCGGCGAGCAGGCCGACTGCGCCGATCGGGGTCTTCAGCTCGTGGGAGATGTTGGCGACGAAGTCCCTGCGGACGGCCTCGAGCCGGCGCGCCTCGGTGTGGTCCTCGGCGATGACGAGGACGTAGCGGGAGCCGAGGCGGGTCGCGTGGACGACGAGCGTCACGGCGGCGTCGGAGAGCGGGCTGGTCGCGAGCTCGAGGTCCTGGACGATGTCGTCGCCGAAGCGGCGGACGCGGTCGACGATGGCGGCGAGGTCGGGGTGGAGCAGCGTGTCCTGCGAGACCAGGCCGAGCGCGACGGCGCGGGTGGACGCCTTCAGCACGTTGTGCGACGGGTCGGTCACGAAGGCGGGCGAGCCGACGGCGTCGATGATCGCCTCGATCCCCTCGGGGAGCCCGACCGAGATCACGTCCTGCGCGATGCGGCCCTGGCGGGCGGCGAGCGTGAGCACGGTCGTCAGAAGGATCCCGATCGCGACACCGAGAACGAGCGACAGAACCACGATCAAGCCCGAATCCACGGACCCAGGCTAACCATCCACCGGGCGTCCCCCTACCGGACGCCCGTCGATCCTCCGGGGGTCGAGTACTGTTCAAACGCCCGGCACCGTTCGTTAACCTGCCGTGGTCATCATGACTGCGCCTGCGCCCACGGAGTGCAGTCGCAGCGGCGTGCGAGGTGCTCGCCGCAGATCCGGCGCCGTCGTCCGCGCGCGCCGTAGAGAGGGTCGAACACAGATGCGCGAAGTTTTCCAGCAGGAGCTGGCCGAGGTCCAGGAACGACTCGTCGAGATCTCCGGACTCGTCGAGATCGCCATCGAGAAGGCGACCCAGGCGTTCAACCACTCCGACGTCACCCTCGCGGAGGAGGTCATCGCGAGCGACGCGCGCATCGACGAGCTGGCCATCAGCCTCGACGAGCTCGCGATCGACATCCTCGCCCGGCAGAACCCGGTCGCCCGCGACCTGCGGATCGTCGTCTCGGCGCTGCGCATCAGCGCATCGCTCGAGCGGATGGGCGACATCGCCGAGCACATCGCCCAGCTCTCGCGCTACCGCTTCCCCGACAAGGTGGTCCCCAAGAGCCTGCGTCCGACGTTCGTCGAGATGGGCCGCCTCGACGTGGTCGTCGCGCACAAGCTGACCGACCTGCTCCGCTCGCAGGATCCGCGCATCGCCGAGGAGATCCGCGACGAGGACGACAAGATCGACGAGCTGCACGTCAGCGTCTTCGACAAGGTGCTCAGCGAGGCGTGGAAGGGCCAGGCAGCGGACACCGTCGACGCGACCCTCGCCAGCCGCTACCACGAGCGCTTCGCCGACCACGCCGTGTCGATCGCCAAGAAGGTCCAGTACCTGATCTCGGGCGACTACTCCTAGTCGACACCTCGGGCTCCGGCCCGTCTCACCGTCCGGCCCGCAGGAACGATCGTCTCCTGCGGGCCGGACGTGTCCGTGCCGTCCCCGTCGGAGCTGCGGACGGGAACGGCCCGCCGGAGTCGAGGACTCGGGCGGGCCGTTCGCGCGTGCGGGGCGGTGCTACTTCTTGGCGCCCTGGGCGGCGACGGCGGCGGCACCGGCGGCCGCGGCCTCGGGGTCGAGGTAGCGCGCCTCCCCGCTGGGCTCGAAGTCCTCGTTCAGCTCGTAGACGAGCGGGATCCCGGTCGGGATGTTGAGCTCCGCGATGTCCGAGTCCGAGATGCCGTCGAGCGTCTTCACCAGCGCGCGGAGGGAGTTGCCGTGCGCGGTGATCATGACGGTCTTGCCCGAGGCGAGGTCCGGCTTGATGTCGGACTCCCAGTAGGGCAGCATCCGCTCGATCACGAGCTTCAGCGACTCGGTGCGGGGCAGGGCGTCGCCGAGGTCGGCGTAGCGCTCGTCGTGCGCCTGCGAGTACTGGTCGTCGTCGTCGAGTGGGGGCGGCGGCACGTCGAAGGAGCGGCGCCAGGTCTGGAACTGCTCGGGGCCGTACTCGGCGAGGGTCTGCGCCTTGTCCTTGCCCTGCAGGGCGCCGTAGTGGCGCTCGTTGAGGCGCCAGGAGCGCTTGACGTCGATCCACAGGCGGTCGGCGACCTCGAGGGCGATGTTGGCGGTCTGGATCGCACGGGTCTGGCGCGACGTGTAGACGATGTCGGGGTGCAGGCCCGCCTCGGTCAGCAGCTCGCCGGCGCGGGTGGCCTCCGCGACTCCCTGCTCGGTCAGGCGCACGTCGACCCAGCCGGTGAAGAGGTTCTTCTGGTTCCACTCGCTGTTGCCGTGGCGCACGAGGATGAGGGTGTAGGTCTCGGACATGCGTCCAGCTTAGAGGCGGCCCCCTCGCCCGCGGATACGCTGGAGAGCATGACCATCGGAGCCGTCACCCGCGGAACGACGGGCACGAACCGCCTCCGCCGGGTCGACCGCCGGCTCGCCGAGCTGCCCGTCCTGCGCAGCACCGCCTCCCCGCTCGTCGTCGATCTCGGCTTCGGGGCGAGCGCGGTCACCACGCTCGAGCTGCACCGCCGGCTCGTCCGGGCCGCGCCCGACGTCGAGGTGCTCGGCCTCGAGATCGAGCCCGCCCGGGTCGACACCGCTCGACGCCAGCTCGCCCGGGTGAGGGAGGGCGGCACGCCGTTCCCCGCGGACGCGCGCGTGCGCTTCGAGCGCGGCGGCTTCGAGGTGCCCCTGCCCGCGGGGCGGCGGGCGGACGTCATCCGCGCCTTCAACGTGCTCCGCCAGTACGACGAGGACGCGGTGCAGTCAGCCTGGGCGACGATGACGGACCGCCTGCAGCCCGACGGCGTCCTGGTCGAGGGCACCTGCGACGAGATCGGCCGCATCTGCACCTGGATCGAGGTCGGCCGGGAGGGCCCGCGCTCGCTGACCCTCTCGCTCCGGCTCGCGACGATCCCCTCGCCGATGACGGCGGCCGAGCGCCTGCCGAAGGCCCTCATCCACCGCAACGTGCCCGGCGAGGGCGTGCACGCCTTCCTCTCCGCCCTCGAGCGGGCGTGGACGCTGAACGCCCCTCTCGCCGTCTACGGTCCGGGTCAGCGGTGGATCGCGACGGTCCGGGACCTCCGGCCGGAGTGGCCGGTCCTCGGCGGGCCGCGGCGCTGGCGCCTGGGCGAGGTGACGGTCGCGTGGGAGGCGGTCGCCCCCTCCTCCTGAGCGCCGGGCCTGAGCACCGGACCTCCTGAGCCCTAGGCGAGCGGGGGCAGGGCGGCCCGCGCCTCGGCGGGAGCGGCGCCTGTCGCCGTGAGCAGGTCGACGACGAGCGGGCGGAGCAGGACGAGCACCGTCTTCTCGGCGAGGCGCGCCTCCGGGACCAGCCGCTGGGGGTCGAGCGTGGTCGCGAGCAGCACGAGGTCCTGACGCGCCAGGGCGAGCACCGACGGATCGGCGACCGCGCGGCCGAGCAGCGCGATGCCCGGGCCGAGGGCGGCGACCGCTCCGGCGAGCGCCGGCCGCGGGGCGCCGTCCCCGACGAGGAAGTCGGTGCGGCGCGCGACGATGCGCAGATTCCGGGTCGCGAGGTCCAGCGCGGACAGCATCACGGCCTGGCGGGAGAGCTCGCCGCGGTGCCGACGGACGAACGGCGAGATCCGGGCGACGCCGGTCGCGGAGTCGAGCGCCGCGGTCCAGCCGTCGATGACCGGCTGCGTCCCGCGGATCCGCTCGAGGGCTGCGGTGGACGCCGAGGAGTCGCCCCGGCGGAGCGCCTCGGCCAGCTCCTCCACGGTCCGGCTGAGCGCGGTGAGGAGCCGATGCGCCTCGGCCCGCGCCGTGCGCAGCGGCGGGCGGGGCACGATCGCCGTGCAGAGCAGCGCCGCGAGCCCGCCGATCAGGCCGTCGACGCTCCGGGTGAAGACGCCTCCGTCCGGCGCAGGGAGGACCATCACCAGCATCGCCTGGGTCCCGGCGGCCACGGCGAACCCCGGCGAGGGCGAGAGGGCCCGGCCGAGCGTGAAGACGATCGCGAGGACGACGGCGAGCTGCCAGACGCCGCTCCCCCACAGCAGGAGCAGGACCTCGCTGGCCGTGATGCCGATGAGCATCCCCGTCGCTGTCTCGGCCACCTGCTTGGGGCGGGTGTCGCGCGCGATGCCGAGGCTCGAGATCGTGGCCGTCAGCGCCAGCACCGGCGCGGGGTGCCCGAGGAGGAAGTGCGCGACGGAGTAGGCGAGGGTCGCCGCGAGCACGATCTGCAGCACGGCGGGGAGCGACGCCCCCGCGCGGGCGAGGGCGCGCGCGGGACTCAGCTCGGGGGTCCGGACGAGACCGCGCAGCCGCTCGGCCGCCCGGCCCCGCTCGGCGGGACGTGCGGCCACCACGGCGTGGCCTACCTGGTCGTCGCCCCGAGGCGGGGCAGGCGGGGCACTCCCGCCTCCGCTCCGGCTCCGGGCGGGACCACGACCTCCTGGGCCGCGGCCACGCGCGAGTCGCCGGCCAGCACGGTCAGCTCGAGGTCCACCGGGACGCTCCGCTTGACGACCGCGAGGGCGACCGGTCCGTCCTCGTAGTGCCAGGCGCTGGAGGTGACCGTGCCGACCTCGACCGGCTCGCCGCCCTTGAGCGCCGTGACGACGTCGCCGTGGGCGGGGAGGACCGAGTCGGAGCCGTCGAGCTGCAGCAGGACCAGGCGCCGCGGCGGGTGGCCGAGGTTGTGCACCTTCGCCACCGTCTCCTGGCCCCGGTAGCAGCCCTTGGCGAGGTGCACGCTCGAGCGGAGGAGGTCGAGCTCGTGCGGGATGGACCGCTCGTCGACCTCGGTCGCGTGGCGCGGGCGCCAGGCGGCGATGCGCAGCGCCTCGAGGGCGTCGACCCCGGCGAGGGCCACTCCCACCCCGACGGCCGTCTCCGCGAGGGCCTCGAGGGCCGCTCGCGGGACCAGGACCTCGCGGAGCTCCCAGGAGGCCCCGGGGTGCTCTGTGGTCAGCGCGTACTGCCAGCCGCCCGGCTGGACCTGCGACCACGGGTCGCTCCAGACGACGGGCTCCTCGGCCAGGGACAGAGCGAGCGTCAGGGCCGGCCCGTCGCCGAGGGCGGCGAGGGTCGCGAAGTCGTCGGTGCGGTCGGCGACCTCGACGCGGAGCATGAAGCGCATCCGGTCGAGCCAGGCGGCCAGGCCGGCCGTCTCGTCGCGGTCGAGCAGGAGCCAGGCGGTCTCGCCGTCGTCGACGAGGCGGATGACGTGCTCGATCCGGCCGGTCGGGTCGAGCAGGAGCGTCTCGGCGGACGCGCCGGGAGCGAGGCGCGAGACGGCCTGGCTGGTGAGCGAGTCGATCCAGGTGAGACGGTCCGGCCCCGTGACGGTCACGACGCCGCGGCCGGAGAGGTCGACGAGCGCGGTGCCCGCGGCGAGAGCGCGCTGCTCGCGGAAGGGCTCGCCGTAGTGGGCGGCGACGCCGGGCTCGGCGGCGCTCGTCGTCGCGACCGCGCCCGGGGCGGCCAGGAGCGGGGAGAGCGCGTCAGTCGACACGGGCGAGCCGTCCGGAGGAGTGGGTCCGCAGGCCCTGGCCGAGCGCGGCGATGTCCCACGCCCAGAGCAGGTGGTCGTCGACCAGGCCGTAGAGGCGCGTGGCGGCGGCGTAGTCCTTCGCCGCGGCGGTGCGCATCACCGCGTCGGTCGCGAGGTCGATCCGCGGCCCCTTGACCTGACCGAGGTAGAGCTCGCTGACCCCGTCCGGGTGCACGAGCGAGACCTCGATGTCGAACCCGCCGGCGGCGTTGCGCAGCGTCTCGACGGACTCCGCGTCGGGGAAGGCGGGTGCGCCGCGGCCGGGCAGCATTCCCGGGCCGGCGTCGGAGTCGGTCAGAGCGCGGCTGAGGCGCCAGTAGCCCGTCTCGGTGACCAGCGGCCGGGGCGCCTCCTCGGCGCCCTCCTCGATCAGCCACGTGTAGGAGTTGTAGTTGAGGTACGGGAGGCCGTCGTAGCTGAAGCTGATGCGATGGCCGAACTCGGCCTGGACGGAGTCGTCGCCGATCGTGTAGTCGATGACGCCCGAGCCCTCCCAGACGCCGAGAAGCCAGGACAGGGGGACGAGCTCGGGCGGCAGGCCCGACGGAAGCGAGATCACTCGGGCTCCGGCGGCGGCTAGCGCTGGCCGCGGTAGAGCTTGTAGACGACCACGCCGGAGACCCACGCGATGGCGAGGGAGGCGAGCCCGAGCAGACCGAGGTAGAAGAGTTCCAGGGCGAGAAGCATGCGCTCATCCTACCCGCCGCCTCCGACGCAGGGGCGGGGCGGACGCGGCCGCTCAGGCGGTGCGGATCCGGGCGCTCGGGACGGGAGGGCGCGACCGCTCAGGCGGGGAGGAGGAGGGCGATCCCGCTCGCGACCGCGACCACGGCCATCGCTCCGACGATGCTCGTCATCGCGCGGAGGAGGTACCCCTCGGCGCGGGCCACGGCGAGCTGCACCGCGAAGGTCGCGAGCACGCAGCCGCCGAACGTCAGCGCGAGCCAGAGCTGCCGGGACTCCGGAGCGGCGATCGCCAGCGTCAGCACGGAGCCCGCGAGTGCGAGCGCCCAGACGACTCCGATGCCCACCCGATCCCTGCCCATCCGACAATTGTGCCCCAGGCGGACGCCCCTCCCGGCCCGCCGCTAGTATTGCGGGCAGACCAGTTCTGGAGGATCCGTGGCGCAGTTGTTGATACTGACCTCGGCGGGAGGCGCCGAGGTGCTCCCCGCACTGGGGCTCCTCAGCCACCGGACCCGGCAGATCCCCGCGGAGCCCGCCCAGCTCGTGAACGCCCCGAGCTGCGATCTGATCCTGGTCGACGCGCGGCAGGACCTCGCCAGCGCCAAGTCGCTCTGCAAGATCCTCACGACCACGGGCATCAACGTCCCCCTCATCCTGATCCTCACGGAGGGCGGGCTCACGGCCGTCTCGGCCGACTGGGGCGTCAACGACGTCATCCTCGACTCGGCCGGCCCCGCCGAGGTCGACGCCCGCATCCGCCTGGTGATCGGCCGGCTGGCGCAGGAGCAGTCGACCTCGCGCATCCAGGCCTCGGGCGTCGTGATCGACGAGGCAAGCTACTCCGCCAAGGTGCACGGGCGCCCGCTCGACCTCACCTTCAAGGAGTTCGAGCTCCTCCGCTTCTTCGCCACGCACCCCTCGCGCGTCTTCACCCGCGAGCAGCTGCTGAGCGAGGTCTGGGGCTACGACTACTTCGGCGGCACCCGCACGGTCGACGTGCACGTGCGGCGCCTCCGCGCGAAGCTCGGCGACCTGGAGTCGCTGATCGGCACGGTCCGCAACGTCGGATACCGCTTCAACGTGTACGAAGAGGACAATGAGCGAGTCGCTCAACCTGTCCGTTGAGGACCTGGCCGATCCCGCGGTGGCGGCCGGCCTCGAGCACCTGATCGGGCGCGCCGCCTGGTTCGACCACCAGCCCCCCTTCAGCGACCAGACGCTCGTCGACGCCCGGGCCGGCTCGCGCACCCTCCTCGTGGGGCTGCGCGCGGACGTGGTCGTGGCGGCGGCGATCCTCGGGCAGGGCGAGCTGGAGTTCGTCGTCGATCCGGAGTGGCGCGGGGTCGGCTTCGGCACCGCGACCCTGGAGCAGGTCCTCGCGAGCGGCCGGACGGGCCTGCTCGCCTGGGCGCACGGCGACCACCCCGCCGCCCGGGCCCTCGCGGCCTCCCACGGCTTCGCCCCGGTGCGCACCCTCCTGCACCTCGAGCTCGAGCCGCTCGCCGCCCCCGAGGTCCGCGTCCCCGAGGGCGTCGTCCTCTCGGACGCCCGCGACCTCGCTCCGGCCGAGTGGATCGCCCTGAACGCGCGGGTCTTCGCCGCGCACCCCGAGCAGGGGCGGATGACGGAGGAGGACCTGGCGGCCCGCCGCGCCGAGCCGTGGTTCGACGAGGGCGACTTCCTCCTGCTCCGCGACGCCGACGGCACGCTCCTCGGCTACGACTGGCTCAAGATCGAGCCGGGATCGACGACCGGCGAGATCTACGTCCTCGGGGTCGCCCCCGAGGCGGCCGGACGGGGACTCGGCCGCACCCTGCTGAACGCCGGGCTCGCGCGGATGCTCGAGCGCGGCTGCACCACGGCCGACCTCTACGTCGAGGCCGAGAACCGGTCGGCGGTGGCGCTCTACCGCTCGCTCGGGTTCACGGACGCCTCCGTCGACGTGCAGTACCTGCAGCGCGCCGCGCCGCTGCGCTGAGCCGGCACTCCTCCACAGGGCCTCCCCCGGCCCCGTTCATCCGGCATTCACGAGCGGCGGCGCGGAGCGGACGGGCGCGGTGCCAGGATGGTCGCATGGACGGCGACAACCTGCTTCTCGAAGACGGTCTCAGCGATGACCTCGACGACGACTTCGACGACGAGGAGGAGCACTCGGACCCACTCCTCCCCGACAACCGCTACCTCGACCGGGAGCTGAGCTGGCTCGCGTTCAACCAGCGCGTGCTCGAGCTCGCGGAGGATCCGCTGGTTCCGGCGCTCGAGCGGGCGAACTTCCTGGCGATCTTCTCGTCCAACCTCGACGAGTTCTTCATGGTCCGGGTCGCCGGCCTCAAGCGCCGCATCCTCACGGGGCTCGCCCTGCCGACGAACATCGGCCGCGTGCCGGTCGACGTGCTGACCGACATCTCGGAGAAGGCGCACCTGCTGCAGCAGCGCCACTCCCGAGCGTTCAAGGAGCTCGTCGAGCCCGCCCTGCGCGACGGCGGCATCGACCTCGTCCGCTGGGACGAGCTGAGCGACGCCGAGCGCACCGTGCTGGACGACTACTTCTCGGCCCAGGTGTTCCCGGTGCTGATGCCGCTCGCGGTCGACCCGGCGCACCCGTTCCCCTACATCTCCGGCCTCTCGCTCAACCTCTCGGTGCGGGTGCGGAACCCGAAGACGCAGAAGGTCGAGTTCGCGCGCCTCAAGGTGCCGCAGATGCTCCCCCGCTTCGTGCGGATCGCCGGAGTCGCGGCGCCGGGCGAGCCGATGCGGTTCATCTCGCTCGAGGACCTGATCGCCAACCAGCTGGACGACCTGTTCCCCGGCATGGAGATCCTCGACCACCACGTGTTCCGGGTGACGCGCAACGAGGACGTCGAGGTCGACGAGGACGAGACCGAGAACCTGATCAAGGCCCTCGAGAAGGAGCTGCTGCGCCGCCGGTTCGGCCCGCCCATCCGCCTCGAGGTCACCGACGACATGGACGACGAGACGCTGGGCCTGCTGGTCCGCGAGCTCGACATCACGACGCAGGAGGTCTACAAGCTCCCGGCCCCGCTCGACCTCAGCGGGCTCTTCAGCCTGCAGAAGATCGACCGCCCGGACCTGAAGTACCCCAATCACGTCCCGACGACGGCGGTGCAGCTCTCGCCCAGCGAGCCCAACCAGCGGCAGGACGTCTTCAAGGCCGTCTCCCGCGGCGACGTGCTCCTTCACCACCCCTACGAGTCCTTCGCGACGAGCGTGCAGTCGTTCCTCGAGCAGGCGGCGGCCGATCCGGACGTGCTCGCGATCAAGCAGACGCTCTACCGCACCTCGGGCGACTCCCCCATCGTCGAGGCGCTCATCGACGCGGCCGAGTCGGGCAAGCAGGTGCTCGCCCTGGTCGAGATCAAGGCGCGCTTCGACGAGCAGGCGAACATCTCGTGGGCGCGCAAGCTCGAGAAGGCGGGCGTGCACGTGGTCTACGGGCTCGTCGGGCTGAAGACCCACTGCAAGCTCGCGCTCGTCATCCGCCAGGAGAAGGGCGGAGTGCTCCGCCACTACTCCCACATCGGCACCGGCAACTACAACCCGAAGACCTCGCGCATCTACGAGGACCTCGGACTCCTGACGGCCGACCCCGAGGTCGGCAAGGACCTCACGCGTCTGTTCAACGAGCTCTCGGGCTACGCGATCGAGAAGAAGTTCAAGCGCCTGCTGGTCGCGCCGCGCCACCTGCGGAAGGGCCTGCTCAAGCGGATCGCCGCCGAGACCGAGAACGCCCGCGCGGGGCGCCCCTCGGGCATCCGGATCAAGGTCAACTCGATCGTCGACGAGTCCGTGATCGACGCGCTCTACCGCGCCAGCCAGGCCGGCGTGCCGGTCGACGTGTGGGTGCGCGGCATCTGCGGGCTGAAGCCCGGCCAGGAGGGGCTCTCCGAGACCATCCGCGTGCGCTCGATCCTCGGCCGCTACCTCGAGCACTCCCGCATCTTCAGCTTCGTCAACGGCGGCGAGCCGGACGTCTTCATCGGCAGCGCCGACATGATGCACCGCAACCTCGACCGCCGCGTCGAGGCTCTGGTGCGGATCGTCGAGCCGGCGCACCTCAGCGAGATCGACGACATGTTCGAGCGGGCGATGGACGAGCGGACCGCCTCCTGGTGGCTCGGCCCGGACGGCGACTGGACGCGGCACCACCTCGATGAGGAGGGCGCTCCGCTCGCCGACCTGCAGAACCAGCTGATGCAGCACATCACCCATCGCAAGCGCGCGGCGACACGGTCCGCCAACCGGGCCTCCAGCCGCTGACTCCCGTGACGGGCACCGTCTACGCAGCAGGAGCGGTGTGCTGGCGGATCATCGAGGGCCGCCCGCACATCCTCGTGATCCACCGGCCGCACCGCCGGGACGTCAGCCTGCCCAAGGGCAAGGTCGACGCGGGCGAGTCCCTCCCGGAGACCGCGGTCCGCGAGATCCGCGAGGAGACCGGGCTCTCGGTGGCGCTCGGGGTGCCGCTGGGGTGCACCGAGTACACGCTGCCGAGCGGGCGCCCGAAGGCCGTCTACTACTGGGCGGCGCAGGTGACCGAGAAGGCCGTCCTGGCGTCCGACTTCCTCCCGAACGACGAGGTCGAGGCGCTCGAGTGGGTGACGCTCAAGCGGGCCCGGAGCTACCTGACCTATCCGCACGACGTGACGATCGTCGACGAGTTCGCCCGGATAGCCGCACGCGGTGCGCTCGAGACCTTCGCGATCGTGGTCCTGCGGCACGCGAAGGCGGTGCCCGCCTCCTCTTGGGACGGCCGCGACTCCACCCGCCGCCTCACCGGGCGCGGCCGGGTCGAGGCCGCTGCCGCCGCTCAGGCCGTGGCCGCCTGGCGCCCGCGCCGCCTCGTCTCGAGCACCGCCAAGCGCTGCCGGTCGACCATCGCCCCGCTGTCCGGTCTGGTCAGGAAGCCGGTCAAGCTGCGCGACGACCTCAGCCAGGAGGCGCACGAGCAGGGCACCGCCGACGTCCGCGCCCTGGTCGGCAAGCGGGTCCGCGCCCGCCGCACCGCCGTCCTCTGCAGCCACCGGCCGGTGATCCCCGAGATCCTGCGCGAGATCGCCCTCGCCACGGCGACCCCTCTCGGCGCCTACCTCGACGAGGCGGCAGCGCTCCCGACCGGGGGCTTCGCCGTGGTGCACCTCTCCACAGGCCACCCCGGATCCGGCATCGTCGCGATCGAGACGCACACGCCGCTGGCCTGACCGCCCGGGCGCGCTGCGTGACCGGCTCGACGGGTCCGTCCGCACCGGGCCGGTCGCGCCGCCGGGACGCGCCCGACGCACCGCGCCTTCCCCGCCGCCCCGTTGCTCCGCAATCCCCGAGGCGGACCCGTTCACCGCGCGTTCACCGAGCGGTCGGTGCCAGGACACGACCCCTCCGTACTCTCGCTCGCGGGCTGCACCAGGCCCTGTTCTGTTTTCCACGCTTTCCTACCCGAAAGGGATACTTGTGAGATTCTCGCGTCTCGGCCAGGCGGCCGTCGTCGCCGCCGTCGCAGCGATCACGCTGACCTCCTGCGCTGCCAACGAGGCACCGGCCGCAGGCGGCAGCTCCGGCTCCGCCACCACCTCCACGCTCTCCGGCACCATCACCGGGATCGGCTCGTCCGCTCAGGGCACCGCGCAGACCACCTGGGCCGCCGCGTTCCAGACCGCGAACCCCGAGGTCACGGTCAACTACGACCCGCAGGGCTCCGGCGCCGGCCGCACCAACTTCATCGACGGCGCCGCCGACTACGCCGGCTCCGACTCCGCGCTCAAGGACGAGGAGCTCGCGGGCACCTTCGCCGCCTGCGCCCCCGACACCAAGGCGATCGACCTCCCGGTCTACATCTCGCCGATCGCGGTCATCTTCAACGTGGAGGGCGTCGACGAGCTCAAGCTCGACGCGGCCACCATCGCTGGCATCTTCAAGGGCACCATCACCTCCTGGGACGCCCCGGAGATCAAGGCCCTGAACCCCGACGCGACCCTCCCGTCGGCGAACATCACCTCCGTGCACCGCTCGGACGACTCGGGCACCACGCAGAACTTCACCGACTACCTCGCGGCCACCGCGAGCGACGTCTGGGACGCTCCCGCCGCGCAGACCTTCCCGTACCAGAGCGGTGACGGCGCCAAGGGCACCTCGGGTGTCGTCGACGCGGTCAAGAACGGCACCAACACGATCGGCTACGCCGACGAGTCCGGCGCCCAGGGCATGGACATGGCCCAGCTGAAGGTCGGCGACGCGTTCTCGACCATCTCGGCCGACGGAGCCGCGGCGGTCGTCGCCGCCTCGCCCATCGCCGACGGCCGCGAGGACAACGACCTCGCGATCAAGATCGACCGCACCGGCACCGAGGCGGACGCCTGGCCGATGGTCCTGGTCAGCTACCTCATCGTGTGCCAGGAGTACGCGGACGCCGACAAGGGCGAGGTCGTCAAGTCCTTCGCCTCCTACATCGCGAGCGAGGAGGGCCAGGAGGCCGCCGCCGCTCAGGCCGGCTCCGCTCCCCTGAGCTCCGAGCTCGCCTCGACCGTCGCCACCGCGATCGAGTCGATCAAGTAGTCCCATCGGCAGGGCCCGTCTCGCAGCACGATCCGCGGGACGGGCCCCGCCTGTGCCGGGCTCGACCCACCGGACGCCCCTCCGAGCCCTAGCATCTCCCTGTGCGCCCCGCCGAACCCCCTCGTCTGAAGAGAGTCCCCTGGAATGGCAACTGAGACCGTCGTCCGCCCGAAGGCGAAGGTGCGTGTCGGAGATCGGGTCTTCTCGATCTCGACCGTCGCCGCCGGCTCCCTCATCCTCCTCGTCCTCGCCGCCGTCGCGATCTTCCTCATCGCGCAGTCGATCCCCGCGTTCACCGCGCCGGCCGGCAGCCTTCCCGGCGACGCGACGAGCTTCTGGGCCTACGTCGGCCCCCTGGTGTTCGGCACGGTCTGGTCGGCGGTGATCGCCCTGGTGATCGCCCTGCCGCTCTCGATCGCGATCGCCCTCTTCATCTCGCACTACGCGCCGCGCCGCATCGCGATGGCCCTCGGCTACGTGGTCGACCTCCTCGCCGCCGTCCCCTCGGTGGTCTTCGGCCTCTGGGGCGCGACCGTGCTGGCGCCGATGGTGCAGCCCTTCTACCTCTTCCTCAACGTGAACATCGGCTGGTTCCCGCTCTTCGGCGGCCAGGCGTCGGGCACCGGCAAGACGATCCTCACCGCCTCGGTGGTGCTGGCCGTCATGGTCATCCCGATCATCACCGCGGTCTGCCGCGAGATCTTCCTCCAGGCCCCGCGCCTGCACGAGGAGGCGGCGCTCGCGCTCGGCGCGACCCGCTGGGAGATGATCCGCATGGCCGTCCTGCCCTTCGGCGCCCCGGGCATCGTCTCGGCCGCCATGCTCGGCCTCGGCCGGGCCCTCGGCGAGACGCTCGCCGTCGCGATGGTGCTCTCGCCCGCGACGGTCGTCTCCTTCCTCCTGCTCACCCCGCAGAACTCGAACACCATCGCCGCGAACATCGCGCTGCAGTTCCCGGAGGCGAGCGGAGTCGGCGTCAACGTCCTCGTCGCCTCGGGCCTCATCCTCTTCGTCATCACCCTCCTCGTGAACTCGGTCGCGCGGTTCATCGTCAACCGCCGCAAGGCCTTCTCGGGAGCCAACTGATGTCCGCCGCCACCTCGTCGATGCCCTTCTCGCTGCAGGCGGGCAAGCTGCCCAAGGGCACCCCCTGGATGCTGCTCGTCGGCAGCTGGGTCGTGTTCGCCGCCGTCTTCCTGATCCTCCAGGCGGCCGGCATGATGAACGACTTCAGCCTCGTCGGCGCGATCTTCTGGGGCACTGTCCTCTTCGACGTCGCCATCTACGTGGTCTCGCGCCTGGTCGAGGGCGGCCGCAAGGCTGTCGACCGCCTCGTGACCTCGCTGGTCGCGACCGCGTTCATCATCGCGCTGCTCCCGCTGATCTCCCTGCTCTACACGGTCGTCTCCAACGGAGTCGCGCGGTTCGATCCGCTCTTCTTCTCCTCGTCGATGCGCAACGTCATCGACGCGGGCGGCGGCGCCCTCCACGCGATCATCGGCACGCTCGAGATCACGGCCATGGCCGCGCTGATCTCGGTGCCGATCGGCCTGCTCACCTCGATCTACCTCGTCGAGTACGGCCGCGGCCACCTCGCCCGGGCGATCACCTTCTTCGTCGACGTGATGACGGGCATCCCCTCCATCGTCGCGGGCCTGTTCGCCTACGCGCTCTTCGCGCTGCTCCTCGGCCCCGGCGTCCGGATGGGCTTCGCCGGCTCGATCGCCCTCGCCGTGCTGATGATCCCCGTGGTCGTCCGCTCGTCGGAGGAGATGCTGAAGCTGGTCCCGAACGAGCTGCGCGAGGCGTCCTACGCCCTCGGCGTGCCGAAGTGGCTGACCATCGTCAAGATCGTGCTGCCGACCTCCATCGCCGGCATCACGACGGGCATCACCCTCGCGATCGCCCGCGTCATCGGCGAGACCGCCCCGCTGCTCATCGTCGCCGGCTTCACCGCGTCGATGAACTACGACCTCTTCAGCGAGCGGATGATGACCCTCCCGGTCTTCGTCTACACGCAGTACGCGAACCAGGGCCCCGACGCCGAGGCGTTCCTCAACAGGGCCTGGACCGGCGCGCTGGCCCTCATCCTGATCGTCATGGCGCTGAACCTGGTCGCCCGCCTGATCGCGAAGATCTTCGCCCCCAAGCTCGGCCGCTGACACCCACCACTCGGCTCCGGCCGGAATCCCCGAAGGAAGCAATGTCCAAGCGCATCGAGGTCAACGACCTCAACGTCTACTACAGCCAGTTCCTCGCGGTGGAGGGCGTCTCGCTCGCCATCGAGCCCCGCACGGTCACCGCCTTCATCGGCCCGTCCGGCTGCGGCAAGTCGACCTTCCTCCGCACGCTCAACCGCATGCACGAGGTCATCCCCGGCGCGCACGTCGAGGGCGAGGTCCTGATCGACGGCAACAACCTGTACGGCCCGGGCGTCGACCCGGTGCAGGTCCGCCGGCAGGTGGGCATGGTCTTCCAGCGCCCCAACCCGTTCCCGACGATGTCCATCCGGGACAACGTGCTGGCCGGCGTGAAGCTCAACAACCGCCGCATCTCGAAGTCGGACGCGGACGCGCTCGTCGAGCGCTCGCTCCAGGGCGCGAACCTCTGGAACGAGGTGAAGGACCGCCTCGACAAGCCGGGCTCCGGTCTCTCCGGCGGCCAGCAGCAGCGTCTGTGCATCGCCCGCGCGATCGCCGTCTCCCCCGACGTCCTCCTGATGGACGAGCCCTGCTCCGCCCTCGACCCGATCTCGACCCTCGCGATCGAGGACCTCATCGAGGAGCTCAAGAACGACTACACGATCGTCATCGTGACCCACAACATGCAGCAGGCCTCGCGCGTCTCGGACCGCACCGCGTTCTTCAACATCGCGGGCACCGGCAAGCCGGGCAAGCTCATCGAGTACGACGACACCGCGACGATGTTCTCGCGGCCGTCCGTCCAGGCGACCGAGGACTACGTCTCGGGCCGCTTCGGCTGATCCGCCGCAGACGAGAGCGAGCCGCGTCCCTCCGGGGTCGCGGCTCGCTCTCGTTCCACCGCGTTCCCTCCGGGAACGAGAAGAGCCGCACTCCGTCATGGGAGTGCGGCTCTTCTCGTGCTCGGGCCGTCAGGCGATGTCGATCGCCAGTATCGGATCGGTGGTCGGAGTCGGCGAGCCGCCGGCGTCCTCGACCGTCACGGCGACGACTCCGCCCTCGGTCAGGCTCCCCTCAAGCGGGGCCACGGTGCTGCCCTCTCCCCCGTCGAACGTCCCTGCGGCGACCGGACCGGATGAGCCGATGTACCAGAGCTCGTAGGTCTTGTCCTCCGGCAGCGGCGCCAGGTCGTCCACCACGAGGGCGGAGCGGCCGAGCGAGCTCGACCAGACCAGCGTCGCCTGCTCGCCGGTGGCGACCGTGCCGGTCGTCTCCTGCGCGTCGGGGGCGCTGCGGATCTGCTCCAGAGCCGTCTGCTGCTGCGTCTGGCCGGGGCCGGACGAGAGCAGCGGCGGAAGGGTCACTCCGCCGACCACGATCACCGCGGCGGCCGCGGCCGCCGAGAGGTAGACCGCGGGGCGGGCGAACCAGCGGCTCCGTGCGCGGTTCGCGGCGCTGCCGCCACCGTCCCGGCGAGCCGTCGGACCGCTCCGCTCGCCCTCGGAGGCGACGGGGACCAGACGGGGCGCGGCGGGCGCCTCGTGGTCCTCGTCGGGCTCCTCCAGCGGCAGCTGCGGAGTGGTGGCGATGAGCGCCATCAGGTCGGCCTTGAAGCCCGGCGAGGGCTCCACGGCGGGTGCGTCGGCGACCAGCGCCTCCGCCACCTCGGCGAACGCGTCGGCCTCGCCGCGCGCCTCCGGGTGCTCGGAGAGGAAGCGCTCGTAGCGCTCCTGCTCCTCGGGCGTCAGGATGCCCAGTGCGTGACCCGCCGCGAGATCGCGCGGGTCGTCCATCCCGTCGGGGAGTCGCACATCGTTCACAGGGCCACCCCCATCTCTTCTCGAAGTCTGATCATTCCGTCACGCAGGCGTGTCTTGACGGTTCCCACGGGGCACTGCAGGATCCCCGCGATCTCGCTGTGCGAGTATCCGCCGTAGTAAGCGAGCTGCAGCGCCTGCCGCTGCAGTTCCGTCAGGCGGCCCATGGCGGCCGCGACCTTCTCGTGCTCGAGGGACACCTCCGCCTGCTCGGAGACCTGGTCGTAGTCGCGTCCGAGGTCTCGGATTCCGATGCGCATGTCCCGATCACGGCCGGCTTGAGCCGCGCGGACCCTGTCGATGGCCCTGCGGTGTGCCATCGTGAGGATCCAGGTCGTCGCGCTTCCTTTATTCGGAGCGAAACGCCCAGCGGTTTGCCAGATCTCGAGGAAGACCTCCTGGGCCACCTCCTCGGACTGGGAGCGGTCGACGAGGACGCGGATGATCAGGCCGAGGACCCGGCCGGCCATCTGGTCGTAGAGCGCGGCGAACGCGGCCTGCTCTCCCCCGGCGATGCGCTCGAGGAGGACAGCCGCCTCCGCTGTGGTGTCGTCCGTCATCAGCCCCGCCTCGCCCGCGCCCGGGCTGAAAGATTCCGCGTCATCCAGAAGGCTGTCACGGCCAGGCCTGCAACGACGACCGACACCTCGATCGGGTGCGTCACGAATCGGACATCCAGCGCCAACGTGCCGATCGGCACGAGCGCCGGGTCGCCCAGCCGGGGGGCCAGCCAGAGCGAGATCACGGCCACCGCCGCAGCGGTGATGCCCGGATAGCTGCGCGGGCGGATGAGGACCCAGAGCCCGGCGAGCACGTCGAGGACCGCGAGGACGCGCATCACCGTGCCCTGCGAGAGCGAGACCCCCGCGGCGAACTGGGCGCCCTCCGCGTCGTCGACGCTCGGCGCGGCGAGGAGGTAGAGGGCGGCGACGACCAGCAGCCCCGTCCCCGCCCAGACGCGCGCGCCGATCCGGAGAGCTCTGCTGTTCTTCATTCCGCTGGCGCCTGTCTGTGGGGACTCGGGCGAGGATCGACTCCTCCTGGGCCCTCGCCTCGCGCACCGTGGCCTCGATGCGAGCAGAGAAGGGGCCGGACCGCAGGAACGCCTCTCGGCGCGAGGCCGCTCGAAGCGGCTATAAGTGGAGCCCGGGGTTACTGCGATCCGGCTTCCGCCAGTCTACCAAAGGCCTCCGCGGTGGCGGCGAGCGGCGTTCGCAATGGGTGAACGCGGGTTGCGCGTCACTCCAGGGAGTCGCTCCGCCACAGCCGCGCGCAGCTCACGAGCTCGGCCGCGGTGGTCGAGAGGCGCAGGGCGCGGGTGGTCAGCTCGCTCGCCCGGGCGGGGTTCACCGGCTCCACGTCGTCGGCGACCGAGACGGCTCCGGAGGCGCTCACGCGGCAGAACGCCGCGGCGCGGTCCAGTGCCACCGCGAAGTCGCCGTCGAAGACGCCGCGGAGGATCCGGTCGGCCAGCTCGGTGATCTCGGCCGGCCCCGTGGGAGTGCTGGCTCCGGCGACCACCGGGTCGATCGTGGCGGACAGCTCGACTCCGCGCTGGTAGAGGAAGCTCGTGCTCTCCGGGTCCTGCCGGATGACCAGCCGCAGCAGGTAGATCCGCCAGAGGGCGCCCGGCAGGCTCGCCGCGCTGGAGCGCGCCCAGAGCTCGGCGAGCGCGTCGATGCCGTTGTGGTCGGTGTACTCGACCAGGCGGTCGATGACCACCGGGTCGGGGTCGTTCCGGACACGGCTCAGCAGCGCGATCGCGGTCTCGTGGGCGACGCGGCTGATCTGCGCCGGGTCCTCTCCTCCCTGGAACGCCTCGAAGACGTGGGAGGGGAACTTGGTCGGCTTGTGGAAGCCGTCTGTCATGGGGCCGCCTTCCGCGGTCGTGCGCGCGGACGCTCTCGCGCTCGCGCTCCGTAGGGGGTTCGAGGAGGGTAACGCCCGCGGCTGGGCGGGTATGCCCGCGCGGAGGACGCGGTCCGCTCCGGGATCGTCCGCGCTACGGGCCGCACCTGCTCCGGGCCGCACCTGCTCCGGGGGCGTCGACGGCCCGCTACCCTGGAGCGCGCGGGCCTCTAGCTCAGTTGGCAGAGCAGCGGACTTTTAATCCGCGGGTCGTCGGTTCGAGCCCGACGGGGCCCACCACACGACCGCCTGGTCGCGCTTTCCGGACAGTGCCAGGGCGCAGCCAGGTCGCCGCACTACCGTGCAGAGGTGCTGACCGTCCTCCGCGTCCTCCTGCGCCGGCCTCGGCTGTGCGAGGCGTGCCGAGTCCGGCCGGCCCGCCGCCGTGACCCGTTCTGCTCGACGGACTGCGCGAAGACGTACTACCTCTACCTCTGACGGCTCGTCCGGGCCGCGGTGCTCCGCGACGGCGTCACTCGTGGCAGAGCGACCACACCTCGTCCGGGTAGTCGCGGACCTTCTCGCCGACGAGCAGGCGCCAGCGGCCGTCCTGGTGCTCGAGCAGGCGGCCGGTGACGACCTCCGAGAGCCAGTCGGAGTCGATCCGGTACCAGCGGACGAGGCGGACGGTCGTCGCGGTGTGCGAGACGCGAGTCGTCATCGCGGGAGTCCCTTCTCGAGGAGGGAGCGGGGTGCTGGAACCAGCGGGGCGTTCGACGCGCGAACGGGGGGATGACCCGCACCGGGACGACTCCGTTGTCGACCGGCCGGGAGACTGCGGCGGGCATCCGGCGGACCGGATGCCAGGAACTCTAGACGACCGCGCGAACGGTGTCTGTCCCGTCGCCGGTCACAGCGGAGCGGCTCCGTTCAGCGGACTCAGGGCTGGACGGTGCAGCCGGCCGAGCGCGTCTGCCGGAACGCGGCCGCTTCGCGGGTGCGGGAGCGGAGCCTCCTCGCGCGGCGGCGGAGGAGCCGCTCGCTCGGGCCGAAGGCTCCGGATTCGAGGAGCTGGCGGAGGGACAGGGTCACCTGCCGGGCCAGACGGGGATCGATGCGGCCGGGGATCCGGATCGCGTCGATGAGGTCGAGGGCGTTGCGCGTGGTGCGGGAGATCGCCATGACGGAACCCTAAGGACGCCGGGGCGCGGTGTGCGCGCCCCGGACGGGGGCGCCGACGGGGACTGATGCTCAGCCCCGGGGCGCCCCGGCGGGATCAGTCGTGCCCGTTGCTGCCGTCGCCACGGCCCGTGGAGGACTGCAGGCGGTCGATGTGCTCGGAGGCCTGGGCCTTGGTGAGGTCGGCGGGCAGGGTCTCGCCCGCCTCGCGCGCGAGGGTGTCGAGGTAGCTGCGCTGCGGGCCGGTCATCGGCTCGTCGCCGGTGACCCAGTCGGACGGGTCCTTGCTGGCGCTGGTGTCGCTGCCGTCGTCGGCACGGGCGCCGAGGACGTCGCCCTCGGTCTTGACATCGGGATCGGTCGTGTTGTCATCGCTCATGGTGCGACCGTACGCCCGACCACCGACGCCGACGAGGGCTTGCGGAGCGGGCCCGGGCGCCCCGCTTCACGAGCCGAGCAGCGCGTGCGCGACGGTGAAGATGACCAGCCCGGCCAGGGAGCCCACGACGGTGCCGTTGATCCGGATGAACTGGAGGTCCTTCCCGACCTGCAGCTCGAGCTTCTCGGACGTCTCGCGCGGGTCCCAGCGGTGGATGGTGTCGCCGATGATGCTGGCGATGTCGGTGCGGTAGCGGTCGACCAGGTTGGCCGCGACCGATCCGATCCAGGAGTCGACGGTCGCCGCGAGACCGGCGTCGGTCGAGAGCCGGCGGCCCAGATCGACCACGATCGACTCGATGCTGCCGCGGAGGGGGCTCGACGGGTCGTCCATCGCGCCGAGGAGGGAGGCCTTCGTCGCCTCCCAGGCGTCCCCGGCGAGCTCGCGGACGCGCGGGCTGTCGAAGGCGCGGTTCTTGATCTCCTCGACCCGGGCGATCAGGTCGGGGTCGGTGCCCAGATCCTGCGCGAGCGTGGCGAGGTAGCCGTCGATCGCGATCCGGAACGGGTGCACCTGGTCCTCGCGCACCGCGGCGACGAAGACGAGAGCCTCGCGGTACAACCGCTCGTCCACCGCTCGGCTGACCGCGGAGGGCAGCCAGCTCGGCAGGCGGCCGCTGACCATGCGGGTGAAGCTCTGCGGGTTCGCGGTCAGCCACGCCTCCGCCTGCTCCACCAGCGTGTCCACGAGGCGCCGGTGGTGGCCGGCCTCGACCACGCTTCCCACCAGCGAGCCCAGCGGCGGGCCCCACTGCGGGTCGAGGAGGTGGCGCCGTGCCAGCGCCTCGATCACGCGCTGCACGTCGGAGTCGTCCAGCAGGGCGATCGCCGAGCGGACGGCCGCGGCGCTCTCGCCGCCGACCCGGTGCGCGTTCTCCGGCTCGGCGAGCCACAGCCCCGCCCGCCGGGCGATCCCGAAGGAGTCGAGCTTCTCGCGCACGATGGCGCCGCGGAGGAAGTTCTCCTCGACGAACTGCGCGAGGCTCGCGCCGATCTCGTCCTTCTTGGTCGGGATGATCGCGGTGTGCGGGATCGGCAGGCCCAGCGGCCGCCGGAACAGCGCGGTCACGGCGAACCAGTCGGCGAGCGCGCCGACCATCCCGCCCTCGCTCGCGGCCCGGACCCACTGCAGCCACGGGTAGCGCTCCTGCAGGGCGAACGACACGGCGAAGACGACGGCCATCACCACGAGCAGGCCCGTGGCGAGCCGCTTCATCCGGACGAGAGCGACGCGCTTGGCCTCGTCGTCGCGCCCGACCGCCGCGAGGGTGGTCATGACGCGGTGGGGAACCCCTCGTGGCGGATGCCCCACGCGACGGTCCACTCCTCGCCCGGCTCGAGCCAGCGCAGGCCCTGCCCGCTGTTGAACGCCTCGGCGGGAGCGGTCATCGGCTCCACGGCGATCGCGGTCTTCACGTCGTCGCCGTCGGGGAAGATCCGGGTGATGAAGACCTGGATGAAGTTGTGCGAGGCGTCGGCCCAGAGGAGCACGCGGCGGCCGTCCGCGGCGCGGAGGCCGTGCACGCTCTCGCCGTCGACCATCCGGACGTCGGCCCAGGCGTCGTCGAGCTCGAGGTCGCCGATGCGGCGGCCGGAGCGGAGGTCCCACTCGGTGCCCTCGACCGGGTTCTGCACGGTGGGGTTGAGGCGCTCGTCGACCTCGATGTGCACCGCCGCGTCGACGGTGATCTCGAGCTCGTCGGTCGGGACGTCGCCGATGGCGAGGAAGGGGTGCGTGCCGATGGCGACGGGCGCCTCGTCGGCTCCGACGTTGACGACGCGGTGGACGACCTTCAGCCCGTCGGCCTGCAGCTCGTAGCGGACCGAGGTCTCGAGGTGGAACGGGTAGCCCGCCTGCGGCACGACCGGCGCGGCCAGCTCGACGAAGGACAGGCCCTGGTCGACGAGGCGGTACGGGGTGCTCACCAGGAGGCCGTGGATGGCGTTGTGGTACTTCGGCTCGGTGATCGCGAGCTGGAGCGTCTCGCCGCGGTGGTGCCAGCGCCCGTCCTTGACGCGGTTGGGCCAGGGCATCAGGACGATGCCCGAGCCGAACGGCGGGACGGTGCTCTCCGGGTAGGAGGCGGTGATCTCCACTCCGTCGACCGAGAGGTGGCGCAGCGCTGCGGCCACCTCCGTCACGACGGCGTGCAGGGTGCGTCCCTCGGCGGTGAGGTCGAGCGAGAACTGGCGCCCGGTGGCGGGGGCGGGGGTGAAGTCGGCCATTCCTTGATCCTACGGACTGACGCGCTCGCCGAGCGTCCGGCAGCGGGTGACCGCGAGCCCCGCCTCCTCCAGAGCGGCGACGACTCCGTCGGCGGCCCCCGCCCCCGTGAGCAGACGGTCGAACTCGTCGGGAGCGGCGACCCGGCCGAGGTCGACCACTCCGAGCTTCGAGGAGTCCGCGACCACGACCCGGCGGGTCGCCGCCTGCAGCATCCGGCGCTTCAGGGTCGCCTCCGGGAGGTTGACGTTGGTGACGCCGGCCTCGGGGTGCACGCCGGTGCAGCCGATGAAGGCGATGTCGGCGCGGATCCGCTCGAGCAGCTCGGACGCGAGCGGCTCGACCAGCGAGTGCTGCAGCGGCCGCAGAGTGCCCCCGGTGACGACGACCGTGAAGCGCGGGATGGCCGGCTCGAGCGCCAGCGCCGTGGAGAGGCCGTTCGTGATCACCGTGACGTCGCGCAGCTCCTCCCGCGCCACGAGCGCGTGCGCGATGGCGAGCGGGGTGGTGCCCACGTCGAGCACGATGCTCTGCCCGGAGGAGACGGAGGCGGCGGCCTCCTCGCCGATCGCGGCCTTCTCGTCGGAGGCGGCGCTCAGGCCCTCCTCGAGCGAGCGCTCACCGGTGGGCCTCGGCGCCGGGATCGCCCCTCCGCGCACCCGCTGGAGGACGCCCTCGCTCGCGAGCAGGGCGAGATCGGAGCGGACCGTGACGACCGAGACCCCGAGCATGTCGGCCATCGGGGCGACCCCGACGAAGCCCGAGCTCTCGGCGGCCAGACGCAGCCGCAGCCGGCGCTCGATCGCCGACGTGGACTCCTGCTCGCCGTCCGTCCTCATCCGCCCATCGTGCCCGCGGGCCGGTGGACTTGTCAAAGGGAAAACGAGCTTTCCTTTTCGAAGGTGCGGCCCTAGTCTGACTCCTGCCATGAACGAAGCGATCACACTCTCCGCCGGCGTCGTCAAGCGCCCGCACACGCTGGCCGACGGCCGCGAGCTCCTCTACTTCGACGACGCCGACACGACCCTCCCCCCGGAGCGCGCCGCCGACGCCCGCCACCTCGACCCCCGCCCTGCCACCGCGCGGATGCGCCAGGACGTGCTGACCGGCGAGTGGGTCTCCATCGCCGCGTCGCGCCAGAACCGCGTGTTCCTGCCGCCGGCCGAGCTCGATCCGCTCGCCCCGGCGTCGCCGACGAACCCGTCGGAGGTGCCCAGCCGCTACGACGTCGCCGTCTTCGAGAACCGCTCCCCCTCCTTCGGCCCGCTCCTCGAGGACGCGGACGCGCCCGCCTCCCTGGAGGACCTGCGCACTCTCGGGCTCGGCCGGACGCTGACCAGCGTCGGCCGCTGCGAGGTCGTCTGCTTCAGCCCCGAGCACGAGGGCTCGTTCGCCACGCTCAGCGCCTCCCGAGCCCGGACCGTGGTCGAGGCCTGGGCCGACCGCGTGGGCGCCCTCTCGGCCCTTCCCGGCGTGCAGCAGGTCTTCCCGTTCGAGAACCGCGGCGAGGCGATCGGCGTCACGCTGCACCATCCCCACGGGCAGATCTACTCCTACCCCTACGTCACGCCGCGCACGACCCGCCTGCTCGCCTCGCTCGACAGCTACGGGCCGTCGATGTTCGCCGACGTCCTCGCCTTCGAGCAGGCCGGCGAGCGCGTCCTCCTCCGCGGCGAGCACTTCACCGCGTTCGTGCCGTTCGCCGCGCGCTGGCCCGTCGAGGTGCACCTCCTGCCGCACCGCCACGTCCCGGACCTGGCGGCGACGACCCCGGAGGAGCGCGACGAGCTGGCTGTGATGTACCAGCGCCTGCTCCGCGGCATCGACGCCCTCTACGACACCCCGACGCCCTACATCGCCGCCTGGCACCAGGCCCCGGTGCACGAGCGCCGCGACGAGGTGCGCCTGATGCTCCAGATCACCTCGCCCCGCCGCGCCGAGACGAAGCTCAAGTACCTCGCGGGGAGCGAGGCCGCGATGGGCGCCTGGATCGGCGACATCGCCCCCGAGACGAGCGCCGCGGCCCTGCGCGCGGCGATCGAGCGGGCCGAAGCGGCCGTGCTCGAGGCCGGGATCGCACAGCGCCCCGACGCGGCGCTGCCGGTCGCCGCGCACAGCGACGACTCGCTTCCCGGCGGCGCCGCCACTCCCGCCACCACCGCCGCCGACATCGCCGAGGAGAACCGATGACCGCCGCTCCCGCATCCCTGACCGCCGTCGCCGAGAGCGCGGCCGCCGCCTTCGAGCGCACCTTCGGCCGCCCCGCCGCGGGCGTCTGGGCCGGCCCCGGCCGCGTGAACCTGATCGGCGAGCACACCGACTACAACGACGGCTTCGTCTTCCCCTTCGCGATCGACCGCGCCACGGCGATGGCCGTCGCTCCGAGGGAGGACCGCCTGATCCGGATCAGCAGCGCCTTCTCCCCCGAGGTGGTCGAGGTCGCTCTCGACGAGCTCGGCCCCGGCGCCGTGACCGGCTGGTCGGCCTACCCGCTCGGCGTGGTCTGGGCGCTCACCGAGTACGGCGTCGACCTGGGCTCCCGCTCGGGCTTCGACGCGTACGTCGACTCCGACGTGCCGGTCGGCGCGGGGCTCTCGAGCTCGGCGGCGCTGATGTGCGCGATGGCCGTCGCCCTCGACGAGCTCTGGGACCTCGGCTTCGACCGCGCGACGATGGCCCGCGTCGGCCGTCGCGCCGAGAACGTCGCGGTCGGCGCCCCCACCGGGATCATGGACGAGTCCGCCTCCCTCTTCGGGAAGCGCGACGCCGCGGTGTTCCTGGACTGCCGCAGCCTCGACACCGAGGTCGTCCCCCTCGGCTTCGAGGAGGCCGGCCTCGTCCTGCTCGTCGTCGACACGCGCGTCGAGCACGCGCACGCCACCGGCGGCTACGCCGAGCGGCGCGCCTCCTGCGAGCTCGGCGCCGCGACCCTCGGCGTGCCGTCGCTCCGCGAGCTGACGGTCGACGACCTGCCGCGCGCCCAGGAGCTCCTCGACGACGTCACCTACCGGCGCGTGAAGCACGTCGTGACCGAGGACGCCCGCGTGCTCGAGACCGTCCGCACCCTGCGTGAGCACGGTCCCCGGGCGATCGGCGATCTGCTCGACGCCGGCCACGTCTCACTCCGCGACGACTTCGAGATCTCGGTGCCCGAGCTCGACACCGCCGTCGAGGCGGCGCGCGGCGCCGGAGCGATCGGCGCCCGGATGACCGGCGGCGGCTTCGGCGGCTCCGCGATCGCCCTCACCCCGGTGGAGAAGGAGGACGAGGTCCGCGCCGCGGTCCTCGCCGCCTTCGCCGAGAAGGGCTTCACGACTCCGGAGCTCTTCCTGGTCACGGCCGCCGACGGCGCGGGCCGCGTGCTCTGACCTCTGCTCCCGTCGACGCCCCCTGCGACCTCGCGTCGCAGGGGGCGTCCCTCGTCCAGCCGCTACGGCGCCGGATCCGGCGGAACGACGGCGCGCGCTTCTCCCCCGGTGACCCGGACCAGCTCGGCGAAGCTCGTCGGGTAGACGGTGTGCGCGTGCCCGGCCGCAGCCCAGACCACGTCGTAGGCGGCGAGGGCCGTGTCGACCACGGTGCGCAGCGGCGCGGGATGGCCCACCGGCGCGATCCCGCCGATCGTCTGGCCCGTCGCGGACTTCACCTCCGCGGCCGGCGCCCGGGTGATCGATCCACCCAGCTGCACGCCCAGCCAGGCGGTGTCGACGCGGTGGCCGCCGCTGGTCAGGACCAGCAGCGGCGCACCGTCGAGCAGGAACACGAGCGAGTTGGCGATCTGACCGACGTCGACGCCCAGCGCCTCGGCCGCCAGTGCGGCCGTCGACGCGGCCGAATCGAGCCAGCGCACGGTCGGGTGCACGCCGTCCCGGTCGAGGTCGTCGAGGACGCGGTCGACGGCCGGGTGGCTCCGTTCGCTCATGCCGCCGAGGCTAGCGCCCCGGCCGCGCTCACTTCTCGAACGTGGAGGCGTCGATCACGAAGCGGTAGCGGACGTCCGAGGTGAGGACGCGCTCGTAGGCCTCGTTGATCTGCGAGGCCGAGACGACCTCGACCTCGCTCGCGATGCCCTTCTCGGCGCAGAAGTCGAGCATCTCCTGGGTCTCGCGGATGCCGCCGATGCCCGAGCCCGCGAAGGAGCGACGGGCGCCGAAGAGCGTGAAAACGTGCAGCGGCAGCGCCTCGGCCGGAGCGCCCACGTTCACCATCGTGCCGTTGCGGCGCAGGAGCCCCAGGTAGGCGTCGAGGTCGAGGGGCGCGCTGACCGTGTTGACGATCAGGTCGAAGGTGTTCGCGAGATCGGTGAAGGTCGCCTCGTCGCGCGTCGCGTAGTAGTGGTCGGCGCCCAGACGGAGGCCGTCCTCCTTCTTGCTGAGGGTCTGCGAGAGCACGGTGACCTCGGCGCCCATCGCGTGCGCGAACTTGACGGCCATGTGGCCGAGCCCGCCGAGGCCGACGACGGCCACCCGCTTGCCGGGGCCCGCCTCCCAGTGCGAGAGCGGCGAGTAGGTCGTGATGCCCGCGCACAGCAGCGGAGCGGCGGCCTCGTAGGGGATCGACTCCGGCACGCGGAGCACGAAGTCCTCGACGACGACGACGTGCGTGGAGTAGCCGCCCTGGGTGATGGTGCCGTCGCGGTCGACGGAGGCGTAGGTGCCGGTGTTGCCCTTCAGGCAGTACTGCTCCTCGCCCGCGAGGCAGTTCTCGCACTCGCGGCAGGAGTTCACCATGCAGCCGACGCCGACGCGGTCGCCGACGGAGTGCTTGGTGACCTCGGAGCCGACCTCGGCGACGACGCCGACGATCTCGTGGCCGACGGTCAGCGGGTACGCCACCGGTCCCCAGTCGCCGCGGACGGTGTGGATGTCGGAGTGGCAGATGCCGGAGTAGGCGATCTCGATGAGCACGTCGTGCGGTCCGACGTCGCGGCGCTCGATGGTGGTGGGGACGAGCGGCTCGGTCGCGGAGGGGGCGGCGTAGGCGGTGACGGTGAGCATGGGTTCTCCTCGTGGGGCGGGGCGCGCTCCGAGGACGTGTCCGACGGGGTGGGGGACGCGAGAGCGCCGGGCCACGCTACCGGCAGGCGACTGGACGTCGCCCCCGAGCGCGGTCCGGCGCGGGTCCCGTGGCGCGGGACCGGTCAGCGCAGGGCGCGCTCGGCCGCCGTCACCACGTTGTGGATGAGCATCGCGCGCGTCATCGGGCCGACGCCGCCGGGCACGGGCGAGAGCCAGCCCGCGACCTCCGCCGCCTCCGGTGCGACGTCGCCGGTCAGCTTCGCGCGGCCCGTCTCCGGGTTCTCGACCCGCGTGATGCCCACGTCGAGCACGGCGGCGCCGGGCTTCACCCAGTCGGCGCGGATGAGCCCGGGCACGCCCACCGCGGCCACCACGATATCGGCGCGGCGCACCTCCGCGGCGAGATCGGCCGTGCGGGAGTGGGTGAGGGTCACGGTGGCGTCGAGGCCCTTCCGCGTGAGCAGGAGCCCGAGCGGTCGGCCGACGGTGAGCCCGCGGCCCACGACGACGACGTGCCTGCCCGAGGTCGGGATGCCGTGGCGCTGCAGCATCTCGACGATCCCGTTCGGCGTGCAGGGCAGCGGGCTGTCCAGCTCTCCCTCGACGCCGAGAACCAGGCGGCCGAGGTTGGTGGGGTGCAGGCCGTCGGCGTCCTTGTCCGGATCCATGAGCTCGAGCATCGCGTTCTCGTCGATGCCCTTCGGCAGCGGGAGCTGGATGATGTACCCGGTCACGGCCTCCGAGTCGTTGAGCTGCCGGATGGCGGCGCGGATGTCGTCCGCCGACGCGGTCTCGGGGAGGTCCACGCGGATCGACTCGATCCCGACCTCCGCGCAGTCGCGGTGCTTGCCCGCGACGTACGAGCGGGAGGCGGGATCGTCCCCCACCAGCAGCGTGCCGAGCCCGGGCACGACGCCCCGCTCGCGCAGAGCGGCGACCCGCTCCGCGATCTCCGTCTTGACCGCCGTCGCCGTCGCGACGCCGTCGAGTACCTGTGCCGTCATCTCGGGCTCCTCGGTCGTGGCGCGGCGGAGGGGGACGGTGCCCCGGCCTCCGCCGCGCGGGTGGTGCAGCGGATCGACTACAGCCCGGGGTAGAGCGGGAAGTCGTCGGTGAGGCGGGCGACACGGCCGCGCAGCGCCTCGAGGTCGGCCGAGGGCTTGAGCGCCTCGGCGATGACGTCGGCGACCTCGGTGAACTCCGTGTCGCCGAAGCCGCGGGTCGCGAGCGCCGGCGTGCCGATGCGCAGGCCCGAGGTGACCATCGGCGGGCGGGGGTCGAACGGCACGGCGTTGCGGTTGACCGTGATGCCGACCTCGTGGAGGCGGTCCTCGGCCTGCTTGCCGTCCAGCGGCGAGTCGCGCAGGTCGGCGAGGACGAGGTGGACGTCCGTGCCGCCGGTCAGGACGTCGATGCCCTCGGCCTTCGAGTCGGCCGCCGTGAGGCGCTCGGCGAGGATCTGCGCGCCGCGGATGGTGCGTGCCTGGCGATCGGCGAACTCGGGCTCGCCGGCGAGCTTGAACGCGGTCGCCTTCGCGGCGATCACGTGCATGAGCGGGCCGCCCTGCTGGCCGGGGAAGACAGCCGAGTTCAGCTTCTTGGCGTACTCCTGCTTCGCGAGGATGAGCCCCGAGCGCGGGCCGGCCAGCGTCTTGTGGACGGTGGTCGTCACGACGTCGGCGTAGGGCACCGGCGACGGGTGCAGCCCCGCCGCCACGAGGCCTGCGAAGTGGGCCATGTCGACCCAGAGCTTCGCGCCGACCTCGTCGGCTATGGCGCGGAAAGCCTCGAAGTCGAGCTGACGGGGGTAGGCGGACCAGCCGGCGATGAGCACCTGCGGACGGACCTCGAGGGCCTTCTCGCGGACCGCGTCCATGTCGATGCGGAAGGTCTGCGGGTCGACGCCGTACGCGGTCGCGTTGTAGAGCTTGCCCGAGAAGTTCAGCTTCATGCCGTGGGTCAGGTGGCCGCCGTGCGCGAGCTCGAGGCCGAGGATGGTGTCTCCGGGCTGCACGAGCGCGGCGAGCGCCGCGGCGTTGGCGGAGGCTCCGGAGTGCGGCTGGACGTTGGCGAACTCGGCGCCGAAGAGGGCCTTGGCGCGGTCGATCGCGAGCTGCTCGGCGATGTCGACGTACTCGCAGCCGCCGTAGTAGCGGCGTCCGGGGTAGCCCTCGGCGTACTTGTTGGTCAGGACGGAGCCCTGCGACTCGAGGATCGCGCGCGGCACGAAGTTCTCGCTCGCGATCATCTCGAGGTAGCCGCGCTGGCGGTCGAGCTCCTGCTGGAGCACGGCGGCGATCTCGGGGTCGACCACCGACACGGGCTGGTCGAACGAGGCGGCGACGCCGGGGCTGGCGGGGGAAGAGGACACGGACGCTCCTTGGCTGGGAAACGGAAGGGGCCCGGCAGGTCGCTGCGGCGCGACACGGCTCGTTCGGGCGACCCGATCTACGGTATCCGTTCCAGCCCAGGCGTGCGGCGGGAAAAGTGTCCGGGGCGCTGCCCCGGAGGAGGTGCCGCTCCCTGATGGTCACCCATCCGAACGCCAGTCGCGGCGGGCTCACTCTAGCAAGCGGGCCGGGTGGCGCGGGAGTCGCGCCAGTCGGGGGCGAGCACGCGCGATCGTGCGACGATCCCTCGGGCGGTCCCGGCGCGGGACCGGGAGGGAGGGCGTCGCCGTGAGTCCTCGACGCCGCTCCGAGCGCATCGACGGCCGCAGCGACGAGGAGCTCGTCGCGCTGGTCCGGGAGGGCCGCACCGACGCAGTCTCCGAGCTCTGGCGCCGCCACTCCTCGGCCGGGCGCACCGTGGCCCGGGCGTGGGCGAGCAGCTCCGACCCCGACGACCTGGTCTCGGAGGCGTTCCTCCGCGTCCTGCGGGCGATCGAGCGCGGCGGCGGACCCGAGGGCGCCTTCCGCCCCTACTTCTTCACCACCGTCCGCAACGTCGCGGGATCCTGGGCCCGGCGGGACCGGCACGAGCGGCCGTTCGACGAGGCCGACCGCGCCCTCCCCTCTGCCGGCCCCGATCCCGAGGCGCACGCCCTCGCCGCCCTCGAGCGCGACCTGGGCGCGCGCGCGTTCCGGGCGCTGCCGCCGCGCTGGCAGGAGGTGCTCTGGTACACGGAGGTGGAGGGCCTGTCCCCCGCCGCCGCCGCACCGCTGATGGGCCTGCGGCCCAACGCGGTCGCAGCGCTCGGGGTGCGGGCGCGGGAGGGGCTGCGCTCCGCGTGGATCCGGGAGCACGTGGCGGACGCCTCGGCGACGGGCGAGTGCGAGTGGGTGCTCGAGCGGGCGGGGACGTACGCGCGAGGACGAGCCCCCGTCCGGGACAGGCACCGCATCGACCGGCACCTGGACGGGTGCCTCTCCTGCCGGGAGGCGCTGGCGGAGGCCGAGAGCACTGCGCGCCGCCTCGCGTCGGTGCTGCTGCCGCTCTCGGCCGGCGTGAGCGGTGCGGCAGCCTGGGCGGCGGGCGGGGGCTCCGGCGCGGCTTCCGGTCCGCTGCCGAGCGCGGTCCGGGCGTCGAGCGCGGTTCGAGCGTCGAGAGCGGTCCGAGCGTCGAGAGCGGGCAGCGGAACAGGAGTAGTCGTCGCCGCGTCCGCTGCGGCGGCACTCGCGATCGCGGGAGTCGTCGGGGCGGCGGTTCTGCTGTCCGGGAACGGGGGCGGCGCGCTCGTGGCGGCGGAGGACGCCTCCGCGCGGGTGGACGAGCGTGCAACGGCCGAGGCGGCTGCGCCCACATCGAGCGGAGGAGCGGCGGCGAGCGCCGACCGGCCGGAGACGGACCCGGAGGCCGCGGACCGGACGAGTGCAGCGGACGGCGATCCGGCGGGGCGGTCCAGCGGTTCCGGCGCCGCTCCGAGGAGCACGGTGCCGGCCGTGGCCGGACGGGCTGCGTCGGACGATGCCGGAGCGACGCGCGCGACCCCCGGGAGGACGGGACGCCCGCCGCAGCGGGAGCCGTCCCACGATCCCGTCGGCGCACCGGCGTCGAGAGGGATCGAGGCGACCGCCTCCCCGACTCCTGCCGCCGAGCCCGCCCCGTCCCGCCCTGCCGTGACCGGCAGCGCGGCACCGGCGCCCAAGCCCGCCGTCCCCGAGGCTCCGGCCCCCTCCGGGCCGCCGGGGGCCACGACCGGGGGCTCCGCGCCGGGCCCGATCGGCAGCGGCCCGGCCCTGCCCTCCGTCCCGGTCCCGACCCCCGCACCGAGCACTCCGGTCCCGGTTCCTGTTCCGATCGTGACTCCCCCACGGGACACTCCGGCTCCGGCAGCGACGCACGTACCGAGCACTCCGGCGCCGGTCCCGACAGAGGCGCCGAGCACCTCCGCTCCGGTCTCGACTCCCGCACCGGTCACGACCCCCGCTCCGGCCACACCCCCCGCTCCGGCCGCACCGACCCTCGCGCTCGACACCGACGCCCGGCTGCTGCCCGATGCCCGGGGCACCGCCGCGCCCGGCGCCGAGGTGCTCCTCGAGGACGCCTCCGACGGACGCCGCGTGGGCTCCGCCACCGCCGACGCCGACGGCTCCTGGACCGCGCCGGCGCTCCCCCTCCCCGCGGGCACGACCACGGTGCTGGCGCGCACCGCTGCAGGAGTCAGCGCCCCCGAGACGGTCGACCTGCGCGCTCCGGTGCTCCTCGCCCGGGCCGCGTCGAGCGGGGGCGCGGTCGGCGTGCTCGTGCTCGCCGATCCCGACGCGGACGGCCTCGACCTCCTGGTCGACGGCGGGCAGGTGCGGTCCCTCGCTCCCGGAGCCCCCGTCCTCGCCGCGACCCTGGAGGTCGGTCCCGGGAGGCACACGATCGGCGTCCGCTACTCCTCCCCGGACGGGCGGACGGGACCCGTCGCCGTCGTGTCCGTCGACGCGGGCTGAGGCGCGCGGACCGCCCCGTGCCCCACCGTTATCCTGGGCGGATGCAGCCCGAACCCGCCGCGTCCGCGACTCCCCGGCCCGCCCCCGCGAGCACCCGTCCGACGGGCAGCGACGCCGCGTGGTCCGGCGCCCGGCCCGCGGGAAACCACTGGACCCTGACCTTCGCCTGCCCCGACCAGCCGGGCATCGTGCACGCCGTGTCCGGTGCCGTCGTCCAGGCCCGCGGCAACATCACCGAGAGCCAGCAGTTCTCGAGCGCCGACACCGGCCGCTTCTTCATGCGCCTGCAGGTGGAGTCGCCGATCAGCCGCGAGGAGTTCGCCGCCGCCCTGCTGCCGATCACGGAGCACTACGGGATGACCTGGCGCCTCGACGTCGTCGGCCGGCCGCTGCGCACCCTCGTCCTCGCCTCCACCGCCGCGCACTGCGTCAACGACCTGCTCTTCCGCCAGCGCGCCGGGCAGCTCGCGGTGGACATCCCGATGATCCTGTCCAACCACGGCAGCCTTCGCGACCTCGCCGAGTTCTACGGCGTGCCCTTCGAGTCGCGACCCGTGGTCTCGCCGGAGTCGAAGCGCGGGTTCGAGGAGCGCGTGCTGGAGGTCGTCGAGGAGCACGACGTCGAGCTCGTGGTCCTGGCGCGCTACATGCAGATCCTCTCCCCCGAGCTCTGCGCGCGACTGGCCGGCCGCGCTATCAACATCCACCACTCGTTCCTGCCGGGCTTCAAGGGCGCGAACCCCTACAAGCAGGCGCACGCCCGCGGCGTCAAGCTGATCGGGGCGACCGCGCACTTCGTCACCAGCGACCTCGACGAGGGGCCGATCATCGAGCAGAACGTGGTGCGCGTGGACCACTCGCACTCGGTCGCCCAGCTCGTGGCGATCGGGCAGGACGAGGAGAGCCGTACGCTCACGCAGGCGGTCAAGTGGTTCGCGGAGGACCGGGTGCTCCTCGACGGGGCCCGCACCATCATCTTCCGCTGACCTCCGGCGGCTAGCATGGTCGGCGTGAATCGAGCAGGAGCGGACACCGCGGGCACCGACATCAGGATCGGCCCGAACGCGATCCTCCGGTTCCTCCTGGAGCTCGTCGCGCTGGCGACCTTCGCCCTCTGGGGCTTCGCGTCGTGGGACCTCCCGTGGAACATCGTCCTCGGCATCGGCGCTCCGGTGGTCGCCGCGCTGATCTGGGCGCTCTTCCTCTCGCCGCGCGCGGTCCTCGCGATCGACGTCTACGGCCGCTCGCTGATCGAGCTGCTCGTGATGGGCGCCGCCGCGCTGGCGTGGCTGGACCTCGGCCAGCCGGTCGTCGCGATCGTCTTCGGCGTCCTCGCCGTCGTCTCCGGCGTCATCGCGGGACGCCGCTCCCTCTGATCCTGACGGCGGCCGCTCAGGCCGAGGGGGGCGCTCGCTCGGAGCCGTCCACCGCTGTCCCCGAGGGTGCACCGCGGTCCCCGTGCGCTCGCCGCCGCCTCGGACCGGAACCGAACGCGTCGTCCCGGCTCGCAGCGGCAGGTCGCCACCGCGTTCTCCCGTCGATGCACCTCCGGGGATGCGCGACCGCAGCGGGACCCCGGGCCGATCGCGCCGCCGGGCCCCCAGTCGGAGGTGCTCCGCCCCGCCTGATCGTCGATCTCTCCCCGACCCGCTCCCGCCTCCGCTCTCGAGCCGTTCCCCCACGCAGCCCGGCTGGTCCTGCTCCCGGCCCGCACCACGAGCCGCCCCGTCTCCGCCTCCCCCGCCCGAGAACGGCGAACGGCCGCCCCCGCCGCTCCGGGAGGAGCAGGGGGACGGCCGTTCGCGGCGGTCGCGGAGGACTACTCCGCGGCGCCCGCCTCACGCTGCGCCAGGGCGCGGCGTCGGAGGCCGGTGATCACAGCACCTGCACCGAGGAGGGCGAGGGCGGCGGCTCCGAGGAGACCGCCGTCGAAGCCCGTCGACGGGAGGCCGCCGGCGCCGTGGCCGGGCGCGCCCGGTCCGGCGGTCGGCGTGGAGGTGGGCTCCCCCGGTCCGGCGGTGGGGCCGGCCGTCGGCGTCGCGGTCGGCTCCGGGGTGCCCGTGGGCTCCGGAGTCGCGGTCGGCGTCGGGGTGGGGGTGACCGCCTCGGTGACGTCGACGCTCACGAGCGTCGCGAGTCCCGAGTCGGTGTAGGCGACACGGCCGAGGTAGCGGGCCGGGCCCGCCAGGTTCGACCAGGAGACCGCGTACGCGATCGGCTCGCCCTGCACGGCGTCGACCACGGCGGGGTCGGTGCTCAGCGAGCCGAGACCGTTCTCCGGAGTGATGACGAAGCTGCGGAAGTCGAACGTGACGGTCGAGGATCCCGGAGCGGTCGAGTAGACATCGGCCTGGACCGTGTACTCGCCCGGAGCGGGGTCGGCGATGTCGACGCGCTCGTCGGCCGAGCCGGTCGCCGAGGTGAAGACCTTGTCGGTGCTCTCGCTGGTGACGGTGAGGTCGAGGTCGGCCGCGTCGTCGAGCGAGTCGAGGTCGAAGCGGGCGAACTCGGCGCCCTCCGGCACCACGACGGTGGTCGTCAGCGACTTCCCCGTGGGGAGCGTCGCCGAGTGGCCGTCAGCGGCGGTGGCGTCCTCGGCGAGGACACCCTCGGCGAGACCGCTCGCGGTGAGCGGCAGCGCGCCGGTGATGCCGGGCGTGACCGTCACCGTGCCGGTGCCGGTCGAGCCGGTGCCGGAGACCTCGTAGGGCGCGTCCAGCAGGACGGGTCGCACCGCGATCGGGCTGCGGACGTCGTGCTCCGCGCTCGCCCAGGTCAGGTAGCCGGTGGCGAACTGGTTGAGCGCCGCCGAGCCGGTGGTGAAGGAGACCGTGTACTCCGCCGTCTGGCCCGCACCCGTGAAGGAGAGGGTCGAGGGCGAGACGACGGTGTCGATCCCGGCGAGGCCGTCGACCGAAGCGGTGTAGGTGCCCGCGCCGGTCGAGGTGACCGTGCGGGTCACGGTCTGCGTGCCCGCGAGGGCGCCGATCGCGATCGAGGCCTGGTTGAGGTCGGACGGGTCGATCGCGGCGATCGGGTCGATCACCGGGTTCGAGGTGAAGACGTAGCCCGCACCCTTGAGGAACGCGATCCAGTCCTCCGTGCCGCTCTGGTAGAGCAGTCCGGGGTCGAGGAACGCGGCCGGGTCGACGTGTCCGGCGCCCTGGGCGAAGACGTCCTCGGACGCGGCGCCCGACTGGTCGACGCTGTCGTAGGCGGAGGTCATCATGGCCGACTTCACCGCGGACGGCGAGGCCTTCGGGGTCGCGCCGAGGATCAGCGCGCCGAGGCCCGCCACGTGCGGCGACGACATCGAGGTGCCGGACTCGAACGCGAAGGCGGGGTCGTCGCCCTCGGCGTTGAAGCTGTCGGCGAGGATCGCGACGCCGGGCGCCGTGAGGTCGGGCTTCAGCACGTCGGCGCCGTCCGCCTCAGCGGGTCCGCGCGACGAGAAGCCGGCGACCTGCGGGACGGGGATGGAGGCTCCGGACGAGTTGCCCTCGGAGAGGGTCACGGTCGCACCGGCGGTGCCGGCGTAGGTCGTGATCGCCTGGTAGGCCTGCGAGTCGATCTGGATGCTCGGGACCGAGTGGTCGTCGACGTGCAGGGCGTTCGGGGTCGGGTTGAGCAGCAGCATGCCGATGCCGCCGGCCCGCTCGACCTCGGCCGACTTGGAGACGCGCGCGGTGACGCCCGCGGTGCAGGCGACGATCGTGCCCTTCACCTTGTCGGGGTCGAGGGTGCCGGTCTCGCAGATGGCGGGGTTCTCGGCGCCCGAGCGGACGACGTCGGCGCTGTTCACCAGCGGTCCGGTGACGTCCTCGTGGACCGAGATGGATCCTCCGACGAACTTCTGGCCGTCGCCGAGAGCGGCGGTCGCGGTGTAGGTCGGGATGGAGGACGCGGCGACCGTGGTGTACCAGGGCGACGCGTGGTCGAGCGTGGAGGCGCCCGCACCCGAGTTGCCGGCCGAGGCCGCGACGAAGACGCCGGCGGCGGCGGCGTTGAGGAACGCCTCGTCGATCGCGGTCAGGGTCGAGGTGGCCGAGCCGCCGCCGATCGAGAAGTTGATGACGTCGACGCCGTCCTTGGTCGCGGCGTCGATGGCCGCGAGGATGCCCGCTCCGGAGCAGAAGTCGTCGTCGTCGGTGCCCTCGTCGGGTCCGTTCCAGCAGACCTTGTACGCGGCGACCTTGGCGGCCGGGGCGACTCCGGAGATCTTCCCGTAGTCGTAGCCGTCGACGCTCGCCTCGACGCCGTTGTTGCCGGCTGCCGTGCTCGCGGTGTGCGAGCCGTGTCCGTCGGCGTCGCGCGGGGAGCGGTACTCGGGGTTGTCCGTCGAGCCGACCTCCTCGTCCGCGAGGAACCAGCGTGCGCCGATGAGCTTCTGGTTGCACTCGTCGCCGTCCCACTGCTCGGAAGCGGGGAGCCCCGGCGAGCAGGAGCCGACGAAGGTGCCGCCGTCCGACTTCACGAAGGAGGTGGTGGTGCCGTCCGTGTAGGGGGCCGCTCCGGGCGAGGTCGCCAGGGGCGCGCTTGCGAAGGAGGGGTTCTCGGGCGCGATGCCGGAGTCGATGACGCCGACGACGACGCCCTCGCCCGCCTTGTCGATGCCGCCCAGCTTCTGCCAGACGCCGGCCTCGCCCTCGAGGCCGAGGAAGTCGGTGGAGCGCTGCTGTCCGGTGTCGGGCACGGGGGTACCGGCGGCGGCCGCGGCGAGCGGCGAGGCCTGCGCGGCGCGGTCGACCTTCAGGTTCTCGACCTTGCGGACCTGGGCGACGTCGCGGCGGCTCGCGAGCTCGCCCGCCTGCTCGCCCGAGAGGGTCGCGGAGAAGCCGTTGAGGGCGACGGTGTAGTGGTAGCCGATGGCGGCGTCGACCGCGGAGGCGACGTCCTCCTGGCGCTGCTCGAGGTGGGCGGAGTAGTCCTCCACCGGAGCAGAGGCGGCCTGCAGCTGCGCACCGTCGACGGGCGCGGTGCGGGCGAAACGGGCATCGCTGCCCTGGTAGGTGGCCGCGGAGGGCTCGACGAGGGTGACGACGTAGTCGCCGTCGTCGAAGCTCTGGCCGACGGAGAGCCCGCCGACGAGCGAGGCACTGCCGGCGAGAGGGGCGGCACTGGCGCCGGTGGTGGCGAAGGCCGCGGTCGCGGCGACTCCGAGGACGGCGAGGCCCGCGAGGATGCGCCTCTCAGCGCGGCGGACGGGTGGTCGGTGGGACAGGTGGATCGGCAATCGATGTCCTTACTCACATTCGCTGGGAACCGGATCGGTTTCCACACAGAAACGACCCTACGAACTCGATTGCCCAGCTTTGTTACGAACAGGTAACGAAGTCGACGCTGAAGGGGGCCGATCCGTTGGCACTCCCCCTCCCCGAGTGCTAATTTAATCGCGTTGAGCCGGATCGGCTCAACTCTTGGAACTCTTCGTTGCACGACTGAATGGAGTGATCTCATGGCTGTCACCTACGACCCCGTCCGCGAGCTGGACCGCCTCGCCACCGCCCTCCTCGGCTCCGGCCAGGGGCCCCGCCGGATGCCGATCGACCTGTACCGGGACGGCGACCACTACGTCCTCACCGCCGACCTCCCCGGCATCGACCCCGGGTCGGTCGACGTCGACGTGGACGGGCAGCTCCTCACCATCCGCGCCCAGCGCACCGTCGCGGGCGGCGACGACGTCACCTGGATCACCCGGGAGCGCCAGTCGGCGACCTTCGTCCGCCAGCTGAGCCTCGGCCAGGGCGTCGACACCGAGCGCATCGCCGCGTCCTACGACAACGGCGTGCTCTCGGTGACCCTCCCGGTCAGCGAGAAGGCGCGCCCCCGCCGCATCGAGGTCGTCTCGACCGCCCGCCCCGAGCAGGTGCGGATCGGCGAGGCGGCCGCCGAGTAGGACGACGAGCGAGGGCCCGTCCGCGATCGTGCGGGCGGGCCCTCCGCGTGTCCGCACGCCCTACGCTGGCCGGATGCGCGCCTCCTCCTCCGACACCGCTGTCGGCGTCCTGCTCCCCCGCGATCTCCCCGCCTCCGAGGTGCTCGTCTACGCCCGCCGCGCCGAGGAGCTCGGCTTCGACGAGCTCTGGGTGGTCGAGGACCTCGGCTTCCGCGGCGGCATCGCCCAGGCCGGCGCGGTGCTCGCCGCCACCGAGCGGATCGTCGTCGGCATCGGCATCCTGCCCGCCGCCGTGCGCACGGCGGCCTTCACCGCGATGGAGCTCGGCACTCTCGGCGAACTGTTCCCCGGCCGTGTCCACGCCGGCATCGGGCACGGGATGCCGCACTGGATGCGCGGCCTCGGCGTCTGGCCGCGCAGCCCGCTCACCCTGCTCGAGGAGCAGTTCGACGCGATCCGCTCGCTGCTCTCCGGCGAGCGCACCGACCGCTCCGGCCGCTACGTGCACGTGGACGGCCTCGTCCTGGAGTCGCCGCCCGCCGTCGTGCCGCCGCTGCTGGCCGGCGTCCGCGGACCGAAGTCGTTGGCGCTCGCGGGCCGGATCGCCGACGGGGTCGTCCTGGCCGAGCCCGTCACTCCGGAGTACCTCGCGGCGGCCCGCGGCCACCTGGGCGGCACCGGACGGATCGTCGCCTACAACGTGGCCGCCGTGGACGACGACGCGGCCGCCGCGCGCGACGCGGTCCGGCCGGGACTCGAGTGGATCGGCGAGCCGGACTGGGCGCCGCACATCGAGCCGCTCCCCTTCGCCGAGGACTTCGCCCGCCTTCGGGCCGAGAGCGCCGACCGCGCCGCCTTCGTCCGCGACCTGCCCGACGCCTGGGTCGACCAGCTGGCCGTCGTGGGCACTCCCGAGGACGCTCGTCGCCGCATCGGCCTGCTGCACGAGGCCGGTGCGTCGAGCGTCGTGCTGATGCCGTCGGGGCCCGATCCGCTCCACGCGATGGAGGACCTCGCCCGGGCGCTCTGAGGCGCTCGGCCCGGGCGCGTCCCACCGGGCCCGGAGACGCGTCCGGCCCGCAGGATCCGAGGATCGTGCGGGCCGGACGCGTCTGCCGAAGCCGGAGATCAGGCCGACATGCGGGCCTTCAGGTTCTCGTCGAGGGTCGCGAGGAACTCCTCGGTCGTCTGCCAGCCCTGCTCGGGGCCGACGAGCAGGGCGAGGTCCTTCGTCATCTTCCCGGACTCGACCGTCTTGATGACCACGTCCTCCAGGGTGAGCGAGAAGTCGATGAGCTCCTGGTTGCCGTCGAGCTTGCCGCGGTGCGCGAGGCCGCGCGTCCAGGCGTAGATCGAGGCGATCGGGTTCGTCGAGGTGGGCTTGCCGGCCTGGTGCTGGCGGTAGTGGCGCGTGACGGTGCCGTGCGCCGCCTCCGCCTCGACGACGCTGCCGTCGGGCGTGGAGAGCACGGAGGTCATCAGGCCCAGCGAGCCGAAGCCCTGCGCGACGGTGTCGGACTGGACGTCGCCGTCGTAGTTCTTGCAGGCCCAGACGTAGCCGCCCTCCCACTTCATGGCCGAGGCGACCATGTCGTCGATGAGGCGGTGCTCGTAGGTGAGGCCCGCGGCGTCGAAGCGCTCCTTGAACTCGGTCTCGAAGATCTCCTCGAAGATGTCCTTGAAGCGGCCGTCGTAGGCCTTGAGGATCGTGTTCTTGGTGGAGAGGTAGACCGGGTAGTTGCGCGAGAGGCCGTAGTTCAGCGACGAGCGGGCGAAGTCGCGGATCGACGCGTCCTGGTTGTACTGGACCTGCGCGATGCCGTCGTCGGGGGCCTTGTAGACCTCGAACCTCATCGGCTCGGAGCCGTCCTCGGGCGTGAACTCGACGGTCAGCGTGCCCTTGCCCTTGAAGACGAAGTCGGTGGCGCGGTACTGGTCGCCGAACGCGTGGCGGCCGATGATGATCGGCTTGTTCCAGCCGGGGACCAGGCGCGGGATGTTCGAGATGATGATCGGCTCGCGGAAGATCACGCCGCCGAGGATGTTGCGGATCGTGCCGTTGGGCGACTTCCACATCTTCTTGAGGCCGAACTCCTCGACGCGGGCCTCGTCGGGGGTGATGGTCGCGCACTTCACGCCGACGCCGTGCTTCTGGATGGCGTGCGCCGCGTCGATCGTGACCTGGTCGTCCGTCTCGTCGCGGTACTCGATGCCGAGGTCGTAGTACTCGAGGTTCACGTCGAGGTACGGGTGGATGAGGGTGTCCTTGATCTTCTGCCAGATGATGCGCGTCATCTCGTCGCCGTCGAGCTCGACGACCGTTCCCTCAACCTTGATCTTGGACATTGCTCTCCCATGGTGTCGATGACCCCGCACCTGTGCGGGACGGGCGGCTCTGCACCGCTCCGGATGGCCTCCGCCAGCCTACCCGAGGCCCGAACTGTCTCGATGTCGAGACAGTTCTCGATCGTCCGCGCCGGGGCCGGCGCACGTCGCCCGACAGGAGGATGCCCGCCGTCCTGCGCCGCCGGTACAGTGACGGCATGAGTGACCTCCGCCTGGAAGAGCTGTCCGCCTCGAACATCTCCGCCGTGAACGGTCTGAGCCTCAAACCCGGCCAGGAGCAGTTCATCGCGCCGGTCTCCTACTCCGCCGCCGCCGCGGTGATCGACCCGGGCGCCTCCTGGCAGCGGGCCGTGATGGACGGCGACGAGCTGGTCGGCTTCATCCACGCGCACTTCGACCCGGAGGCGGCGGAGGAGTTCCGCAGCTGCATCTGGCGCATCAACATCGACGCGGCGAAGCAGGGCCGCGGCGTGGGCACCTTCGCCGTCCGCGCCACCGCCGACGAAGCGCGCGCCCGCGGCTTCGACACCCTCACGGTGATCTGGGAGTCCGGCGAGGACGGCCCGGAGCAGTTCTTCCGCTGGATCGGCTTCGAGGTCGTCGGCGAGACGCAGTACGGCGAGAACATCGGGGCGCTGACGCTCTGAGCGCGGCGCCGGAGGCAGCGGAGCCGGCCGACTTCGTCTCCGCCGTCCTCGAGGTGGTCGCCTCGATCCCGCCCGGCCGCGTGATGGCCTACGGCGAGATCGCCGCGGTCCTCGGCACGCGTGCGGCACGCGCGGTCGGCACGGTGATGGCCCGCTACGGCTCCGACACCGCCTGGTGGCGCGTCGTCCGCGCGGGAGGAGCGCCCCCGGTCGGCCACGAGGAGCGCGCCCGCCGGGAGTACGAGCGCGAGGGCACGCCCCTCGTCGTCACGCCGGGCGGCTGGCGCGTCGACGTGCGAAGCGCCCGCTGGCGCCCCTGAGCCGGGAGCGGCTCCGGGACGTGAGTCGCGAGCAGCAGCCGATCAGACGAGCGAGCCCCGCCAGGCCGCGTGCAGGGTGGCGAAGCGGCCCTCGCCGGCGATGAGCGCCTCCGGGGTGCCGTCCTCGACGATGCGGCCGTGCTCCATCACCAGCACCCGGTCGGCGATCGCGACCGTCGAGAGGCGGTGCGCGATGATGACCGCCGTGCGGTCCGCCAGGAGCGTCTGCAGGCCCTGCTGCACCAGGCGCTCGCTCGGGATGTCGAGGGAGGAGGTCGCCTCGTCCAGGATCAGCACCGCCGGGTCGGCCAGGAACGCGCGGGCGAACGAGATCAGCTGGCGCTGACCGGCCGAGACGCGGCCGCCGCGCTTGTTCACGTCGGTGTCGTAGCCGTCCGGCAGCGCCTGGATGAACTCGTGCGCGCCGACCGCCTGCGCGGCCCGGACGATCTCGTCGTAGGACGCGGTCGGCCGCCCGATCGCGATGTTGTCGGCGACGGATCCGGAGAAGAGGTACGCCTCCTGGGTGACCATCACGATCGCGCGCCGCAGGTCCTTCGGGTGCAGCTGCCGCAGGTCCACGCCGTCGAGGGTCACCACGCCGTCGCTCGGGTCGTAGAAGCGCGAGATCAGCTTGGCGAGCGTCGTCTTGCCGGCGCCCGTGGACCCGACGAGGGCGATGGTCTGCCCTGCGGGGATGTCGAGGTCGAAGCGCGGCAGCACCTCGCGGTCGGCGGTGTAGGCGAAGCGGACGCCCTCGAAGCCGAGGCGGCCCCGCGCCTGGCGCAGGTCGACCGGGCGGGCCGGATCCGGGACGCTCGGCTCCTCGGCCAGCACGCCCGAGATCTTCTCGAGCGCGGCGGCCGCCGACTGGTAGGAGTTGTAGAACATCGCCATCTCCTGCACCGGGTCGAAGAAGCGCCGGGTGTAGAGCAGGACCGCCAGCAGCGCGCCGATCTCGAGCCCGCCGTCGAGCACGCGGACGCCGCCGATGAACAGCACCACGGCGACGGTGACGTTGCCGATCAGCACGAGCCCGGGGTCGAAGGTGCCGAACACCCCGAAGACGCGCTTGTAGGCGAGCCGGTACTGCTCGACGACCCCGCCGAACACGGACTCGTTGCGCTTCTGCGTGCGGAAGGTCTGCACGGCGCGGATGCCGGTCATCGACTCCACGAACTGCACGATCAGTCGCGACGAGGCGACGCGGGTGCCGCGGAACAGCGCCTGCGACCGCTTCTGGAACCAGCGGGTGAGCAGCGCGAGCGGCACCAGGGCGCAGGCGAGCACGACGCCGCTCACGCCGTCCAGGGAGACGAGGGCGATCGCGACGAAGCCCATGTAGAGCGCACCCTGCACCAGCTGGTTGATGCCGGAGTCGAGCAGCTCGCGGATGGAGTCGAGGTCGCTGGTCTGGCGCGAGATGATCCGGCCGGAGGTGTAGTTCTCGTGGAACTCCAGGCTCAGCTTCTGGGTGTGCAGGAAGACCCGCTTGCGCAGGTCGATCAGGATCGCCTGGCTCACCCTCGCGGAGAGCACGGTGTACCAGGCGACCAGGAGCGCGCCGACGAGTCCGGTGAGGATGTAGGCGCCGACCGTGACCGCCAGCGGGACCGCGTTCCCCGCGAGGACCGCGGGCAGACCGTTGTCGATGCCCGCCGCGATCAGCGCCGGTCCCGCGACCTGGGCAGCGGTCGCGACGACGACCACGACCGCGGTGAGCACCAGCCGCAGCCGGAGCGGCCGCAGCAGGGAGCCGAGCAGCCGCAGCGAGCGCCGGCGCAGGGCCGCCGACTCCGCTCTGCTGAGGTCGTCGCGCTCCTCGGAGGATCCGAGCGTGCTCATGATCGCGTCTCCTGGTGGGTCGTCGTGGGGCGGGAGCCGATGCGCTCGGTTCCGGCGGGCCGGGTCAGCTCGTCCTCCTCGAGGCTCGAGATGACGAAGCGGTAGTGCGGGCTGCTCGCGAGCAGCTCGCTGTGGGTGCCGACCGCGGTGATGCGGCCCTCCTCCATCAGTGCCACGCGATCGGCGAGCGCCACCGTCGAGGGGCGGTGGGCGACGATGATCGCCGTGGTGTCGCCGAGCACGCGGCGCAGCCCTGCCTCGACGCGCGCCTCCGTGTCGACGTCGAGCGCCGAGAGCGGGTCGTCGAGGACAAGCACCGCCGGACGAGCGGCCACCGCGCGGGCGAGGGCCAGGCGCTGGCGCTGGCCGCCGGAGAGGCTCATCCCCTCCTCGCCCACCTTGGTGTCCAGGCCCTCGGGAAGGCGGTGGACGAAGTCGGCCTGCGCGATCTCGAGGGCCTCGAGCAGCTCCTCCTCGGTCGCGTCGGGTCGGCCGAGGAGGACGTTCTCGCGCACGCTGGTGGAGAAGAGCGTCGCGTCCTCGAACGCCATGCCGATGTGCATGCGCAGCTCGTCGCGGCGGAGCCGGCGGATGTCGACGCCGTCGAGCTCGATGGCTCCGCCGGTCACGTCGTAGAGGCGCGGGAGCAGCGCGGTGAGCGTCGTCTTCCCGGAGCCGGTGATGCCGACCAGCGCCATCGTCTCGCCCGGCTCGACCTCGAGGTCGACGCCGTCGAGGAGGTCGCGGTAGCGCTCGGGGGCGTCCTGGTACCGGAAGTGGACGTCGCGGAAGCGCACCCGGCCGCGCGGCTCGAGGATCGTCTCGGGGTCCTCCGGGTCGGTGATGGTGTTCCGGCTGTCCATCACCTCGAAGTAGCGGTCGACCGCCGTGCGGGTGTCGAAGGTCATCGAGAGGAGGAAGCCGATCGACTCGACCGGCCAGCGCAGCACGGTCGCGGTGGCGAAGAAGGCGAACAGCTCGCCGACGCTCAGCTGACCGGCCGCGGCGAGCCAGACCCCGCCGAGCAGGCAGAGCGCGAACGCGATGTCCGGCACCAGCAGGAGGACGAGCCAGATCCCGGCGATGGCACGGGCTTTGTCGATCTCGGTGCCGCGGAGCTTCTCGGCCTGGCCGGCGAAGTTCTCCAGCGCGTGCTGGTGGCGGCCGAAGGCCTTCAGGACGCGGATGCCGTGCACCGACTGCTCGACGGTCGTGGCGAGGTCGCCCGCCTGGTCCTGGCTGCGGCGCGCGATGCTCGAGTAGCGCTTCTCGAACGCGAACCCGTAGATCCAGACCGGGATCGAGCACACGACGAAGAGCACGCCGAGGATCGGGTTCCAGTAGACGAGGACGCCGAAGCCGACGACGATCGTCAGCGCGTTGACCACGAGCAGGACGAAGCCGAAGGCGATCCAGCGGCGGATGAGGCTGAGGTCGCTCATCGCCCGCGACAGGAGCTGCCCGCTCTGCCAGCGGTCGTGGAACGAGACGGGGAGGTCCTGCAGGCGGCTGTAGAGCGCCGAGCGCATGCGCGCCTCGATCCGCGTGCTGGGGGTGAGGACCATCCGGCGGCGCAGCGCGATGGCACCGGCCTCGACGACGCCGAGCACGAGGATGACGGCGACCGGGCCGATCAGCGGCCCGAGGTCGCCGGAGCCGGCGGAGGCCGCTCCGTCCCCCAGCGGCCCGTCGACGAGCTGCTGCAGGACGATCGGGATGACCAGCGACACCAGGCTCGCCACGAGCGCGACCGCGATGCCGCCGACCAGCCGGGGCAGGGAGTCGCCGACGAAGGGGACGAGGCGCAGCAGGGTCTGCAGCGTGCTCGGGCGCTTCTGCGCGGGGGCGCCGGGAGACGGGAGGGCGGGAGCGGACACGGCATCCGCGTCCTGAAGGCCTTCGGCCGCCACCAGCACGCGCTGGAGAACTTCGCCGGCCAGGCCGAGAAGCTCCGCGGCACCGAGATCGACAA